>JAZRUD010000042.1:0-1629 GCA_045652385.1 Clostridia bacterium | reverse complement strand
CCCGATAAGAATCCGGCCTTCGAATACTGCGAGGCCAGGTGCTTCCTCGCCTATCGGGACGGGAAGATCGTGGGCCGGGTGGCCGGGATTTTGAATAAACGGGCCAACGAGAAGAACAACGTAAACTATCTTCGGTTCGCTTTCTTCGATTTCATCGACGATCCGGAGGTCACGGACGCCCTGTACGCCGCCCTGGCCGACTACGCGAAAGAGCTGGGTTGCGTGGCCATCCACGGCCCCCAGGGTTTTTCGGACATGGACCGGGAGGGCATGCTGGTGGAGGGCTTCGACAGGCTCAGCCAGTTCTTCGTATACTACAACTATCCCTATTACCTCGATCACATGGCCCGGCTGGGCTTCGTGAAGGAGGTGGACTGGGTGGAGTATCTCATCCACGTGCCCGATCAGGTGCCGCCAAGGATGGAGAAGATCGTGTCCTACACCAAGCAGCACATGGCTTTGAAGCTGGCGGACCTGTCCGACAAGAAGAACCTGCCCAAGTACCTGAGGGACGTGTTCGCCCTCTATAATGAAGCGTATCAGGTCATCTTCGGCATGGTCCCCCTGACGCCCAGGCAGATCGAGAAGTATACCCACGAATTCCTGCCGCTGGTCACCAACAACACCTCCTGCTTCGTCTACAACGACAAGGATGAGCTGTTGGGCTTCGGCGTGGGCGCGCCGTCCCTCTCCAAGGCGAACCAGAAGAACCGGGGCCGGCTGTTCCCCTTCGGCTGGATCGCTACGCTCCGGGCCCTCAAGGGCAGGAACGACCGGATCGACATGTTCCTCATCGCCGTGCGGCCGGATCTCAAGGGCGCGGGCCTCAACCTGGTCATCCTGGAGGACCTGCTCCGCAAGGGCATCCAAAACGGCGTGAAGTTCGCCGAGACCGGGCCCCAGCTGGAGATGAACAAGGACGTGCTGTCCATGTGGCGGCTCTTCGACACGGAGCAGCACAAACGCCGCCGCTGCTTCATCCGCATGCTGGACGGCAGCGAGCCGCCGAAGGTCACGCAGCTGGACGACCTCGACGAACTCAAAGCCCGGAAGCAGGCGAAAACAGACGAAACGTTGTCAAATCCGTCATAAGAGCGTATACTATAAGGAAACCCGGTTGGAGGCAAAACAAGTGGCAGTAGGTTTGGACGATGTGAAGCGCATCCACCTCATCGGCGTGGGCGGGTGCAGCATGAGCGGTATCGCGCAGATTTTGAAGAAGCAGGGGCACGTGGTCACGGGCTCGGATCGGGAACGCTCCCAGTTCACAGACAGGCTGGAGGAGCTGGGCATCCCCGTGTCCATCCCCCAGAAGGGGGAGCAGGTGGAAGGCGCGGAGCTGGTCGTCTACTCCGCCGCCATCAAGCCGGACAACCCGGAGCGCGCCTACGCCCGGGAGCACGGCATCCCTGAGATGGAGCGGAGCGTGGCCCTTGGCCAGATCTCAGCCCGGTATCCCCACGTAGCCGCCATCTCCGGCTGCCACGGCAAGACCACCATCACCTCCATGCTGGCCTAAATCAACGAGGAGGCGAAGCTGCACGCCACGGTCCACGTGGGCGGCTTTGTGGATCTGCTGGGCGGCGGCGTGAAGGTGGGCGACGGGGATCTGTTCATCACCGAGGCTTG
>JAZRUD010000041.1:0-4562 GCA_045652385.1 Clostridia bacterium | reverse complement strand
GCCATCCAGGGCCTCTACCCGCCGGGGTCCACCTTCAAACCCCTGGTGGCCATCACCGGCCTCGAGTCCGGGAACATGACCCTGGACTGGGCCTTCCCCGAGGAGCAGGAGCACCTTCGGGGCATCGACACCATCTGGAACCCGACGAAGGGCACGTTGATCCCCGAGTCCGGCGTCACCAAGGTCACCCGCACCTACAGCACCAACCGGCGGGGGCCCATGAACATGAAGAACTGCATGATCCAGTCGGACAATATCTACTTCGCCTACCTGGGCATGAAGATCGGCTGGGACACCCTGAAGCGGTATCTGACGGTCATGGGCATGGGCGAATCGGTCCCCTTCGAGCTGCCCACCCAGAAATCCCAGATCAAGAACATGACCGCCCCCGAGGGCGAGCAGGTCTCCGAGGAGACCATGGACCTTTTGGCCATGACCGGATACGGGCAGGGGGAGCTGCTGCTCACGCCTTTGCAGCTCGCTACCTATATCTCCGCCTTCCGCAACGGCGGCACCATCTACGAACCCTACGTGATCGAGTCCATCTGGCAGGAGGACAAGACCGAGTATACCGAGGTCAGCCGCCACGAGACCACGGTCTGGAAGGAGCTGTGCGCCACCAGCACCGCCGAAGCCATCCGGGACATGCTGGAGGGGGTCGTGGAAGCGCCCAGCACCATGGGCAAGAACCCGGTGACCCGGGAGAACTGGGGCGGCTACGGCACGGGCCGGTTTTTGAGCGTCCTTCGGACCTACACCTGCGCGGGCAAGACGGGCACCGCCGAGCTCGCTAAAAAGCTCAACGCCAAGGACGCGGACAAGGAGCTGGCCTGGTTCGTGGCCTTCCGCAGCCGCCACATCGACGGCACCGAGCTTCTGCCCGAGGAGGAGCGGCTGGTGCTCGTCATGCTGGAGATCGACATGACGAAGCAGGTGGACGAGTGGACCCAGATGAAGTTTTTGATCGCCCAGGTGCTGTTGAAGGACGACGATCTGACGGAGTCGCCCACCACCGACAGCTGCATCGAGGGGGACGCGGTGAACACCGCCGCCGGTTCGAGCGGCGCAGGCGGGAACAGCGCGGGCTGAGGACGGCATAGAATAGCAGGCAGACGAAGCGAGGAGAGAAGCGCATGAAGACCATCATCTTTACCGGCGGCGGCACGGCGGGCCACGTGATGCCCAACCTGGCGCTGATGGATCGGCTGGACAGGAACGAATGGATCGTCCACTACATCGGCACGGAGGAAGGCATCGAGCACGAGCTCTTGAAGCAGCGGCCGGAGGTGGTCTACCACGCCGTCGCCTGGGGAAAGCTCAGGCGGTACTTCTCCTGGAAGAACTTCACCGACCCCTTCCGGGTGGTGAAGGGATATTTTCAGTCCCGGCGGATCATGAAGAAGGTGAAGCCCGACGTGCTCTTCAGCAAGGGCGGCTTCGTGTCCGTGCCCGTGGTCATGGCGGCCAAGGGCAAATGCCCCGTCATCTGCCACGAGAGCGACTATTCCCCGGGCCTGGCCAACAAAATCGCGGCCCGGTTCGCGGACACGATCTGCACCACCTTCAGCGACACCGTCGCCAGGGTCCCCGGGGGCAAGGGCGTCCACACAGGCACCCCCATCCGCGCCGCCCTGTTCCGGGGCAGCCGGGAGAAGGGTCTCGCTTTCACGGGTCTCTCCGGGGAAAAGCCAATCCTGCTGGTGATGGGCGGCAGCACCGGCGCCAAGGCCGTGAACGAGGCGGTGGAAGCCGCCCTCGACGAGCTCCTCAAGACCTTCGACATCGTGCACCTCTGCGGCCAGGGGAAGCTGGACGACACCGCGCCCCGGCCCGGATACGTGCGCTTCGAATACGTGAACGAACAGATGGCGGACGTGCTGGCCCTCAGCGACGTGGTGGTGAGCCGGGCGGGAGCCAACGCGGTCTTCGAGCTTCTGGCCCTGAAAAAGCCCGCCGTGCTGATCCCCCTGCCCCTGGAAGCGAGCCGGGGCGACCAGATCTTGAACGCCGAATATTTTGAAAAGAACGGGTACGCCGTCCATCTGCCCCAGGCGGAGGCCGCGCCCGAGAAGCTGGCGGAGACGGTGCTCCGCCCCTATCATGACCGGCAGAAGTATATCGACGCCATGGCCGCCGCCCCCGGCAGCGACGGCACCGAGAACATCCTGAACCTGATCTTCAAAGCGGTGCAGGAATGACGGTCAGAACGTACATCGAACAATTGAGCGGCGAAGCGGCGGGGGAGGCCCTGTCCGCTTTGTGCGTTCTCGCCAGGACGAAGGCGGGGCGGGAGGAGATCAACGGCCTTTTGGGGGACAGGCTTTCCCTCCACGAGGCGGCCCGATCCGAGACGCCCAAGGTCCGCAAGAACGCCTACCGGCTCATGGGCGCCTTGGAGGACGGGCGGGACCTGCCTGCGCTGCGGGAGGCGCTGCAGAAGGAAGAAACCCTGTTCGCCGTCCCCAGCCTCCTGCTGGCCCTGGGCCGGCTGGGAGACGAGGCCGCCCTGCGGGCCTACGAGGCCCCCGCCTCTTTGAGCCCCGAGACCGACGGGCTGGTGGCCCAGATCGTCCTCGCGCAGGAGAAGGCCCTCCAGAGCTTCGAAAGCTACGGCGTCGAAACGATCGCCCGGCTGGACGCCCCCCGCAAGATTTTGTGCTATGCCCCCGAGGGGTTTTTGGATATCCTGACGGGGGAGCTCCGGGGCCTGGGCCTCGATCCCAGGGCGGAGCAGAACGCCGCCGCCGTTTTTACGGATCGGATCGACCTCGTCTACCGGGCCGACTGCATGACGGAGGCCCTGCTGCCCATCGACAGGGACGTGCCGCTGGACGCGGCGGCCATCGCGGGGAAGGCGGGCCCCATGCCCGGGGAACGGTACCGGATCGAGCTCAGGGGCTACACCCGGGATCGGCGCAAGCTCATCGCCGCCCTGGCCCGCGCCCTGCCGGGGCAGAACAACCCCTCGGCCTACGACACGGAGCTGCGGGTGGACTGCCGCATGGACCGGGCGGACCTGTATTGGAAGCTGTGGAACGTGGAGGACCGCCGCTATCCCTGGCGGCAGCGGACCGTCAGCGCCTCCCTCCATCCGGCCACGGCGTCCTGCCTCGCAAGATACGCCATGAAATTCGAAAAGCGGGAGCGGCCCCGGGTCCTGGACCCCTTCTGCGGCTGCGGGTCGCTGCTCTTCGCCCGGGAAGCCCTGGGCCCCTGCCGGGTGCTGGTGGGGGTGGACAAGAGCGGCTCCGCCGTGGAGAGCGCCCGCATGAACGCCCGGGCGGGGAAGTCCAAGGCCTCCTTCGTCACCAAGGATATCCTGCGCTTCGAGGCTCGGGAGGGCTTCGATCTCGTCCTCTCCAACCTGCCCTTCGGGAACCGGGTGGGCAGCCACGAGGACAACACCCGCCTCTACGATCGGTTCGTCCGGCGGCTCTCTGAGCTCCTTTCCCCCGGCGGCACGGCGGTGCTCTATACCATGGAGTACAGGCTCCTGAAGAGCTGTCTCGACCGGGCGAAGGGCCTTACCCTCCGGGAGCAGAAGCGCACCGAGGCGGGGGGCCTGCTGCCCTGGATATTTGTGGTTGACAGGGACGATACACGCTGTTAAAATTCTAAAAATCCAAGATATATCCCGCCCCGGCGGGAAGGAGGGAACGCTCATGGAAAAGAGACCTTACTATATCACCACGGCCATCGCCTACGCTTCGGCCACGCCCCACATCGGCAACGTCTACGAGATCGTGCTGGCGGACGCCATCGCCCGCTACAAACGGTTCATGGGCTACGACGTGTTCTTCCAGACCGGCACCGACGAGCACGGCCAGAAGATCGAGGGGAAGGCCCAGAAGGCGGGCATGGAGCCCCAGGCCTACGTGGACGAGGTGGCCGGCGAGATCCGGAACATCTGGGATCTGATGAACACCTCCTACGACAAGTTCATCCGCACCACGGACAAAGATCACGAGAAGAAGGTCCAGCGCATCTTCAGGAAGCTCTACGACCAGGGCGACATCTACAAGGGCGCCTACGAGGGCATGTACTGCACGCCCTGCGAGTCCTTTTTCACGCCCTCCCAGCTCAAGGACGGCCGCTGCCCCGACTGCGGCGGCGAGGTGAAGCCCGCCAAGGAGGAGGCCTACTTCTTCAAGATGAGCAAGTACGCCCCCCGGCTCATCGACTACATCAACCAGCATCCCGAGTTCATCCAGCCCGTGGCCCGGAAGAACGAGATGATGAACAACTTCCTGCTGCCCGGCCTCCAGGACCTGTGCGTGTCCCGGTCCTCCTTCAAGTGGGGCATCCCCGTGGACTTCGACCCCAAGCACGTGGTCTACGTGTGGCTGGACGCCCTCACGAACTACATCACCGGCATCGGCTACGAGCCCGGCGGCGAGAGCACGGACCAGTTCAACAAGCTCTGGCCCGCGGATCTGCATCTGATCGGCAAGGACATCATCCGCTTCCACACCATCTACTGGCCCATCATCCTGATGGCGCTGGGTGAGCCGCTGCCCAAGCAGGTGCTGGGTCACCCCTGGCTGCACAGCGGTGAGGACAAG
>JAZRUD010000040.1:0-1640 GCA_045652385.1 Clostridia bacterium | reverse complement strand
CGAGCTGGACGTTCTGTCCCTGTCCCTGGGCCAGCAGGCCGATCTGTATCTGGACGCCCTGCCCGCCACGAGCTTTCTGGCCTCCGTCACGAAAATCGACCCGGAGGGGGAGAACAGCGGCGGCAACACCAAGTATTCCGTCACGCTCACCCTCGATCGGACGGCCCAGCTGTATCCCGGCATGAACGGCACGATCTGCTTCCCCCGGGCCCAGCGGCAGAAGGTTCCCACGGTGCCCCTGGCCGCCCTGGAGGAGGACGGCAGCCGGGTCCTCATCTACACGGCCTACGATCCCGAGACGGATCAGCTGCTCGCCCCGGTAGAGGTCCAGACCGGCCTCTCCGACGGCACCGACGTGGAGCTCCTCTCCGGCCTTTTTATCGGCGACGCCTATTGCTACCGGTACGCCGATTCCATCTCCTACGTGACGGAATGATCGTTTCGGGACCGTCCCGTCCCGCGACGCTTTCTGCCGGCACATCATAACGACAACGAACCAGGGCCCGCCGACCGACCGCCGGCGGGCTCTGCCCCGTTTCAGGGGAGATATGGATATGGGGAGAGGACGGTCGATCATGGTTTTTTGTACGGTACGCGGCTGTTTCCAACGTGTCCGGCGGGGATGCTTTCGATTTTTCACTGAGAAACTTCGTGACCGCGGGAAATAGAGAGGAATCCTCTCTTGCCAAGGAGGGGACGGGGCCGGTATACTATAGCCATACGAGAAGGCCACAGATCCCGACCGTCCGCCTGTGGAGCGGACGAATGGGGAAAGGAGGGACCATGAAGATCTATATTGCCGCGCCCCTGTTCTCGGAAGGGGAGAGGGCGTTCAACGAACGGATCGACGCCATCGTCCGGTCCTGCGGACACGAAACCTTCCTGCCCCAGCGGGAAGGGGGCTGTGTGGCGGATCTGCCGGACGAGATCGAGGGCCTGCCCAAGCGGAAGTACCTGTTTCAGCTGGACTGCGCCCATATGGACTGGTGCGACGGGGTCCTGTTCCTGTTCGACGGCCGGGTGCCGGACGAAGGGGCCTGCTTTGAGCTGGGCTACTGCTACGCCAAGGGCAAGCGCTGCATCGGGTTCAAGACGGACGCCCGCTCCTTTATCGACGGGTTCGACAACGTGATGCTCCACGGCGCGCCGGAGATCGTGCTGCGCAGCGAGGAGGAGCTTCGAACGTATATGACTGCCCTTGCGCGGGGATAGGTGGAAGTATGGAGAAGAAAAACAGCCTGAATATCAGCGCCAGGAGCTTTCTGGCGGCCATCGTCATCATCTTTCTGCTCATGGCGCTGACCTATGCACTGACCTTCCTGATTCCCGGGGGCGAGTACGCCCGCACGGTGGACGAGGCGGGCCATACCATCATCGACACGGAGACCGGCTACAAAACCGTGGAAGGCGGGCTGCCCTTCTGGAAGTGGCTGCTGTCGCCTTTCCTGGTGCTGGGCAGCGAGGGCTCCGGCGCGCTGATCGCGGTCATCGCCTTTCTCCTGGTCATCGGCGGCGTGTTCAACGCCCTCAACGAGTGCGGCCTCATGGGGTACATGCTCCAGAAGCTGGTCCATCGGTTCGGCGCGGTCCGCTACCGGCTCATGGCGGTGCTCGTGCTGTTCTTCATGGCTATGGGCTCC
>JAZRUD010000039.1:0-7105 GCA_045652385.1 Clostridia bacterium | reverse complement strand
GAAGAACTGAAGGAGACCGTGCTGCAGGTGGCGGACTACAGCAACGAGGAGAAGACGAGATTCCTGCGCCGGCTGCACGGGTTGTTTGTCTTCGGCATGATGGGATTCGTCGCATTTGCCGTCATTTCCGTGCTGGGCCTGGAGGAGGTGCCGCCGTATGAGTTGATCGGCAGCGTGGGTCTGGGCTTTGCGTTCGGCATGGTGATGGTCGGCGTAATCTTTACAAGCCGATATGCGGCGAAGATCCGAGCGTTCAAGATGCGTCTGCTGGGCAAGATGAGGGAAGACGGCCGATGAACGGGATGATGCTTTTCTTCGCCGGTACGATCGCGGTAAAAAAGAGCATAAAATAGGATTCCCATACAGCGAAATGCGCCGGAGAACGTCGGCGCATTTTACTGTTGCGCTGGCGGGATCCGGTATGTATAATAAGGAAGAATTTGTGCATTGAGGTGCGTCTTGAAGACAAGCGACTTTTACTACGATCTGCCTAAGGAACTGATCGCCCAGACCCCGGCCCCTGTGCGGAGCCGGTCCCGGCTGTTGATCTATGACCGGAGGACCGGTTCGATTACGGACGGCGTGTTCACGGACATTCTGGATCATCTGCACTCCGGCGACGTGCTGGTGCGGAACAACACCAGGGTCATCCCCGCTCGATTGATCGGGCACAGGCCCGAGACCGGCGGCACCATGGAGTTCCTGCTGCTGAGCCGTCTCGAGGGCGATATCTGGGAGTGCCTCTGCAAACCGGCCAAAAGAGCCAAAGTCGGCACGATCTATGAGGTCACGCCGGAACTCTCCGTGAAGGTCCTGGGGGATGCGCCTATGGACGGCGGCAAACGGGTGGAGCTTCTCTATGAGGGCATCTTCGAGGAGGTGCTGGACCGGGCCGGGCAGATGCCCCTGCCGCCCTACATCACGGAGCGGCTCAAAGACAAGGAGCGGTATCAGACGGTTTATGCCGTCACGCGGGGCAGCGCTGCCGCCCCCACCGCAGGGCTCCATTTCACGCCGGAGCTGCTGGCTGAAATCGGGGCGAAGGGCGTGAAGATCGTGGACGTTCTCCTGCATGTGGGCCTGGGTACCTTCCGTCCCGTCAGCGAGGAGAACATCGAGGATCATCAGATGCATCAGGAGTTCTACCGGGTGACCGAGGAAGCGGCCAAAGCTATCAACGACGCACGGGCGGCCGGCGGCCGGATCGTCTGCGTGGGCACCACCTCCGTCCGCACGCTGGAAAGCGTCGCCACCGAGGACGGCGTGATCCATCCCGGCACCGGCTACACCGGCATATATATCACCCCCGGCTACCGCTATAAGGCTGTGGACGCCCTCATCACCAACTTTCACCTGCCGGAAAGCACCCTGCTTATGCTGGTTTCCGCCTTCGCAGGCCGGGAGGAGGTTCTGCGGGTCTACGAGCACGCCGTGCAGGAGCGCTACCGCTTCTTCAGCTTCGGCGACGCATGTTTCTTTGAATAGGAAAATGATATGAACGAGAATTTCAGGTTTGAAGTGCTGCATGTGGATAAGCAGACCGGCGCAAGGCTGGGCCGCCTCCACACGCCCCATGGGGACATCGACACCCCCGTATATATGCCTGTGGGTACCCAGGCCACGGTGAAGGCCATGACGCCCCGGGACGTGGAGGAGACGGGCGCGTCCATCCTCCTTTCCAACACCTACCATCTGTACCTTCGCCCGGGCCACAAGCTGGTGGAGCAGGCGGGGGGGATTCACAAATTCATGCACTGGAACAAGCCTATCCTGACGGACAGCGGCGGTTTCCAGGTGTTTTCTCTGGCGAACAAGAAGGACATCCACGAGGACGGCGTCCTGTTTCGCTCCCACATCGACGGCAGCAAGCATCTGTTCACGCCGGAAAGCGTCATGGCGGTGGAGCAGGCCCTGGGCGCGGATATCGCCATGTGTTTCGACGAGTGCGCCCCCGGCACAGCTGACTATCGCTACGCCGTGAAGGCCATGGATCGGACCCACCGCTGGGCGGAGCGCTGCCGGGAGGTCCACACTCGGCCGGATCAGGCTCTCTTCGGCATCGTCCAGGGATGCGTCTACGAAGACCTTCGGATCGAGAGCGCCAAGACCCTGGCCGCCATGGACTTCCCCGGTTACGGCATCGGGGGCCTGTCCGTGGGCGAACCCAAGGAAAAGATGTACGAGATGCTGGACGCCATCCGGCCCTATATGCCGGAGAACAAGCCTCGGTATCTCATGGGCGTGGGCAGCCCCGACTGCCTTATCGAAGGCGTGCTGCGGGGCGTGGACATGTTCGACTGCGTGCTCCAGACCCGGGCGGCGCGGAACGGCCTGGCTCTCACCCGCAAGGGGCGGATCATGCTCCGCAACCAAACCTACGCCGAGGACTTCTCGCCCATCGAGGAGGGCTGCGACTGCTATGCCTGCCGGAACTTCTCCCGGGCCTACATCCGCCACCTCATCAAGGCGGAAGAGATCCTGTCCGGCACCCTCATCACCATGCACAACATCCGCTTCTCCGTGCGGCTCATGGCGGACATTCGCCGGGCCACGGCCCGGGATCGGTGCGGGGACTTTGCCCGTGAGCTCTTGGAGGTCAAACTGTTCTGATGAAGCGCGTTCTGACATTGACAACGGAACCGGAGATGGAAGCCCTGGGGGAGCGCGTCGCCCGAGCGCTGCCCGCCGGCGGCTTCGTAGCCCTGTACGGCGATTTGGGGACGGGGAAGACCGTCCTCTGTCGCGGCGCGGGGCGGGCCCTGGGCCTCGATCATTTGAGCAGCCCTACCTTCACCATCGTGCAGGAGTATCCCACGGCGCCGCCTCTCTTTCACTTCGACGCCTATCGGCTGGCGGACGAGGACGAGCTGTACGCCATGGGCTTCGAGGATTATCTGGATCGTGGCGGCCTCCTCCTCATGGAGTGGGCGGACCGGGTACCCGAGGCGCTGCCCCGGGAACGGCTGGATATCGAGATCGTGGGCAGCGGCGCCGAGGCGCGTACCGTGCGGCTGACGCCCTGCGGAGAAACCTATGAAGGACTGGTAGAAGCGCTATGAATATCCTTGCCCTGGAAACCACGGACCGAGTGGCCTCCGTGGCCCTGCTGACGGACGGCGGCTGCATTGAGAAGCGGATCGAAAGCCCCCTTCGACACGAGGAGACCGTCATGCCGGCGGTGGACGAGCTGCTGGCGGAAGCAGGCCTTGCTCCGGCCGATCTCACCGCCCTTGCTGTGGACGTGGGCCCAGGCTCCTTCACGGGAGTCCGCATCGGTGTCTGCCACGGCAACGCCATGGCCCTGGCGCTGGGCCTGCCCATCGTCTCCGTGAACGCCCTGGCCGCCCTGGCCTATCCGCTGTTGGGCGGCGACAGGCCGGTGGCCGCGATCATCGACGCGCGGAACGGCAACGGCTACGGGGCGCTCTACGCTTCCGGCGGCGCGGCTCTTATCCCGCCCTGCGCCATAGAGATCGCCCCGTTTCTGGAGCAGCTGCCGAAAGATGCCATCCTGACCGGCACCGGTTTTCCCGGCGCAGACGGAGCCCTGCCTCAGGCCGGGAGCATCGCCCGCATCGCGGCGCAGCGGACGGGGGAGAGGACGGCCAGTCCCCTGTACCTTCGGCCCTCTCAGGCGGAAAGGAAGCGTCAGCCATGATGAGGGTGCGGCCCATGACCAAGCGGGACATCACCCGGGTCTATGAGATCGAAGTGCAGAGCTTCCGGACCCCCTGGTCCAAGCTCTCCCTGCTGGGGGAGCTCCATAACAACGTGGCCCATTATCTGGTGGCGGAGGAGGAGGGACAGATCGTCGGCTACGGCGGCATGTGGGTGCTTTTCGACGAGGCTCACGTCACCAACATCGCCATCGCCCCGGAGAAGAGGGGACAGCACCTCGGGCGGTATCTCATGTACGCCATGATGGCGAAGGCCCTCGAGTACGGCGCCGAGCGGATGACGCTGGAGGTGCGGGAGACCAACGTGCGGGCACAGAACCTCTATTACAGCTTCGATTTCGTACAGGAAGGCTTCCGCAAGCGCTACTACGAGGACACAGGGGAGGGGGCCTATCTGCTGTGGAATGAGGATCTTTCCGCCGCGGTGGAGAAAAACGCTTGCCTGAAAGATAAATTTGTTTTAGAATAAACCGATTTGAAAAAGGAGTCGAAACATGAGTCTGTACAGCGAATGGAAAGCACGGGCGGAGAACCTCGAGAGCGACGCCGCCTACCAGCAGTATTGGAACAACTACTTCTCCCAGGAGACCGAGGTCTATAAGCAGGTACTCCGGAGCCATGAGAAGCCCCTCGCCGGCACGGTGAAAGCCCTTGCCGAGCAGGTGGGCATGGACCCGGTAACCTTCGTGGGCTACCTCGACGGGGCCAACACCTCCTTTGCCGACGGCGAAAAGGATCTGGACGCGCTGACGGAGGAGAGCGAAGTCACGTTGAACTTCGACTTTGAGAAGCTCTTCTTCAACATGCACGAAGCCAAGGCCGACTGGCTGTTCAACCTGCCGGAGTGGAACGCCGTTTTGCCCGAGGAGAAGCGCCGCGAGATCACCAAGGCCTATCGTGCGTCCAAGATCTTCGTGAACGCCGTCCAGGTGGGGCGCAACGATCCCTGTCCCTGCGGCAGCGGCAAGAAATACAAGAACTGCTGCGGAAAGAATAAGTAAAAAATCTTTTGCGGATTCTCAGAAAAGAAGTTGACAGGAGCGCCGATCCTTGTTAAAATGTGTGACTGGAACTCCTGAATGCGCCTGTAGCTCAGCAGGATAGAGCAACGGCCTTCTAAGCCGTAGGTCCAGGGTTCGAATCCCTGCAGACGCGCCAAGTCGCGGCGTTCGCCGGGAGGAGACTGCCGGCGAGCGCATGCGTATGGGGGTTCATCCGAAAAAGCATATATGGTGGGCGTAGTTCAGCCTGGTTAGAATGTCAGATTGTGGCTCTGAAGGTCGTGGGTTCGAATCCCGTCGCCCACCCCATTTTTTTCGGATGGACAACGGTGGGGTGTCGCCAAGCGGTTAAGGCACAAGACTTTGACTCTTGTATGCGCAGGTTCAAATCCCGCCACCCCAGCCAATTTGACCCGTTAGCTCAGCTGGCAGAGCATTTGACTTTTAATCAAAGGGTCCGGAGTTCGAATCTCCGACGGGTCACCAGCTTTTTGCAGCGCGGGCGTGGCGGAATTGGCAGACGCGCTGGATTTAGGTTCCAGTGCCGCAAGGCGTATGAGTTCAAGTCTCTTCGCCCGCACCAGGCAGGTATAGTGTAGCGGTAACACATTAGCCTTCCAAGCTGAGATCACGGGTTCGAGTCCCGTTACCTGCTCCAGTTTTTGCCGGTCCCGCCTGCAGAAGCAACTTTATGTCTATGGGCCTGAAAAATATTTTTCCGAACCCATTGACAACCGGCAGAATTTTGTTATAATAACCCATGCGCCTGCGGGAATAGCTCATTTGGTAGAGCGCAGCCTTGCCAAGGCTGAGGTGGCGGGTTCGAGCCCCGTTTCCCGCTCCAATATGCACCCTTAGCTCAGTTGGTAGAGCACCTGACTCTTAATCAGGGTGTCCAGGGTTCGAGTCCCTGAGGGGGTACCAATGAAAAGAGGATGTCATACGACATCCTCTTTTTCATTCCGCTCAGGGATTCGAAGGGCGCGCGTCAGCGAACGCCGCAGATGCGGCAGTGAAGGAAGCGTCATAAGGCGAGCAACCCGAGAAAGCGTAAACCAAATTCGTTTGCCTTTGGATGCGCCATTCTTCCTGATCCAGGCAAAAAAAGGGTGCCGGATCCGCCTTCTTAATATTTTTTACAAAAACTGTTAACAATTTATTTAAAAATACTTGCCAACAGCAGGGAATGGTGTTAGAATACCTCTGATCCACAATATGTTGTGGTTTTCGGGCGCACCCGAAATCAAGATATCGGAGGGGTTGATTTGCGGATCATAGCCGGTTCCGCCAAGGGAAGGAGCTTCGACGCTCCCCAGGGCAGAGACACCCGGCCCACGCTGGATCGGGTAAAGGAAGCCATTTTCGGCAGCATCCAGTTCCAGGTCCCCGGCGCAACGGTCCTCGATCTTTTTTCCGGTTCCGGGAATATGGGCCTGGAGGCCCTCTCCAGAGGCGCGGCGGAAGCCATCTGTGTGGACGCATCTCCTGCATGCGCCGCTTTGATTCGTAAAAACGGAGAGAAGCTGGGGCTTTGCGAAAGGCTGCAGGTGGTCAACGCCGATTACGTGGCTGCCCTGTCGTCGCTTGTCGCCCAGGGGAAACAAGTCGACATCGTGTTTCTGGATCCGCCCTATGCTTTAGGATATGCGACGGACGCTGTGCAAAGGATATTCCGAGAGGGCATCCTAAAGCGCGGAGGGACTCTGATCGTGGAACATGCCTGGGACCAGCCGCCCGCCCTTGGCGAGGGCCCCTGGCAGGTGTCACGGGTGAAGAAATACGGCATCTGCGGCGTAACGACTTTGACATGGAGGGAACAGGAATGATCGTCGGCGTCTATCCGGGCAGCTTCGATCCGTTTACGGTGGGGCATCTTGATGTGCTCACCAGCGCGGCAGGCCTGTTTGATCTCGTGTACGTGGCCGTGCTTCACAACGTGGACAAGCGGCCCATATTCACGGTCCGGGAGCGCATGGAGATGATCGAGAACGTGCTGGCGGCTGAAAAGCTGGACAACGTCCGGTCCGGGACCTTCGATGGGTTGCTGGTGGAATACGCCAAATCCGTGGAGGCCACCCACATCGTGAGAGGATTACGGGCCACGTCGGATTTCGAGTACGAGTTCCAGATCGATGCTGTGAACCGGCATCTGGACAACTCTCTGAGAACTGTGTATTTTATGGCCTCCCCTGGCCACTCCTTCCTAAGTTCCAGCAACGTGAAGGAGATCGGCCTCTGGGGCGGCAGCATCAAGGGGCTCGTCCCCGCAATAAATGAAGATATTATTCGTGAAAGGTTGGCAAGAAAATGAGCAGCGCACAGACGATGAAGATTTACAGCATCATTTCCCGTATCGAGCAGGTGCTGAACGACAGCCCCAAGTATAAGCTGAGCGGCGGGAACAGAAAGATCGTGGAGGTCGGCGAA
>JAZRUD010000038.1:0-1767 GCA_045652385.1 Clostridia bacterium | reverse complement strand
ATACAGGGATTCGCCCAGGGGCACGTACCGATGCCCCTCCGGCTGGGCCTTGCCCAGCAGCAGAGGATCGAGCGCGCTCTCGGTCTTGGCCGCGCGGCCCTTCAGCAGTGCGCCGCCCCCCCAGTAGACCAGGGCCGCGGCCAAAAAGAGAGCCATGCTGATCCAGCCCAGGACGCCCACCGCCTGACGCCAGTCGGCGAAGAGCAGCGTCCGGACGATCCCGTAGACGCCCACGGCGAACAGGAAGACCGACACGCCCAGCAGGGGACCGTCCCCGTCGCCCTTCCATTTCATATAGCCCAGCAAAAGCGACGCCAGCAGCAAAGCCATGCCGATGATCGTGCTGTTTTTGGAGCCGTAGAAGAAGTCCAGCACGGCCAGCACGACGCCGATGCCGCCCAGCACGTTCGCGGCGATCCCGAGACCCCGATGGGCTTTGGGGAACAGCATGGCCGCGTTTTCCCGGGCCAGCCGCGCCCGGCAGCTCGGACACAGGCCCGCCTTCTCGTAGCCGGTGGCCCACTCGTAGACCGACTGCCACTCCTTGCGGCGCTCGAACGCCAGGCTGTCCCATGCGGCAGCCGCTTCCGCCTTCTCACAGTTGACGCACTTCATGTTAGCCTCCTTTTCGCCGTTTTCAAACGGTTTTATCCATCAAACTGTATAGCAATCCTCTGAGATTGTCAAGACGACGATCCCCTCAGCCCCGCCGGGCCTCCCGAAGGGGCCGGTCCCAATGAACGATCCCGCCCGCCTCCTCGGCAAGGGTGTCGATGGCTTCCCTGACATCCAGGAGGAGCTTCTCCTCCCGCTTCCTGGACCGGCGGCCGGGAGCGTCGAAGAGGACGGCGCTGTACCAGGCGTCGTAGGACACGGCGAAATCCTCCTCGTCCCGATGGGGGAAGAAGGCGGCCGCCGCCTCGTAGCGGATGCGGCCTGCCTCAGAGTCCGCGATCAGCATGACCAGGGCGGCCCGGCGCTCCACGCCGTTCGCCACCAGGTCCGCGCTGAAATACTGTTCATAGACGTTGACGGTCATGGCTGCCTCCTATTTCCGCTCTTCAAGAATCACGTGCAGGGTGTCCCCGTCCTTCTTTCCCAACCGCTCGCGAATGGCTTTCAGGACGCCGATGATATAGCATACGGACCCGTCCGGGTTCCTGAGGCCCATATTCACGATGCTGCCCTCATAGGGCACGCCGTCGAAGGCGGCGCTGACCTTCACCCGGCCCTTGCCGAAGATCTGCTGGATATCCCCGGGAAAGGCCACGTAGGCCCCGCCCTCGGGGAGCTCGCGCAAAACGGCGTCGAATTCGAATCTCATGACATCTCCCCGAACAGGCCCGCCAGGTGCAGCAGTATCTCCACATTCTTCTCCATGGACCGGATGGGCACGTATTCGAACCGGCCGTGGGCGTTCTCGTACCCCGCGGACAGATTGGGGCAGGGCAGGCCCCGGTGGGACAGGGCCGAACCGTCCGTGCCGCCCCGGAAGGGAACGGATCGGGGCGTGAGCCCCGCCAGGGAGATGGCTTTCGTCAGGTTTTCGATGAGGAAGGGGTACCGGTCGATGACCTCCTTCATATTCCGATAGGTGGGAACGATGGTCAGGCTGACCCGGTCGGAGCCGTACTTCTCCCCCATTTTGGCGGCTGTCTCCCGAAGGAGCTGCTCCCGCCGGGCAAAGAGGGCGGCGTCGTGGTCCCGGATGATGAGATCCACCTGGGCCTGCTCCACGTTGGCCTTCACGGACACCAGATGGAAGAA
>JAZRUD010000037.1:0-1632 GCA_045652385.1 Clostridia bacterium | reverse complement strand
GATGATGGCCTGGGGATCGTGCTGGAGGACGATGCGGCGGATGGTGGCCACCTCCACGGTCTTGGCGATGATGTAGACGCTCTTCCGCTCCGCGTTGGAAGTCGGATCGTAGCCATGTCGTTCTGTGAGCCAAGGAGTTGTGTGTGAATGTTGTCTTCCTAAGACCGCTTGGCCTCCGACTTGATGATGGCCTGGGGATCGTGCTGGAGGACGATGCGGCGGATGGTGGCCACCTCCACGGTCTTGGCGATGATGTAGACGATCTTCCGCTCCGCGTTGGTGTAGGCGCCTTTGGCCGGGATGTAGGTGATGCCCCGGTGGACGGTGCTCATGACCTCATGGGCGAAGGAGTCCCACTTGTCGGAGATGATGAACAGGGTCTTGTTCCGGTTGAGGCCCATGAGGGCGTTGTTGAAGCTGACGGAGCAGACGAACAGGGCGATGATGGACAGGGCCGCCACCTCCATCCCCTTCACGAAAGCCAGGGCCGCCACGATGACCATATTGAAGGCCATGGAAATGGTGCCCATGGGAAAGGACACCTTGCGGCTCAGCACCAGGGAAATGATGTCGAAGCCGCCGGTGGAAGCGCCGTTGCGGATGACGATGGACCCCAGGGCCCCGTTGAGGACCGCGCCGAAGATGACGCTGATGAGGGGCATGACCGGGTTCGTCATATCGAAGATCTCCGGCTGGGGCAGGTTCTCGAAGACCGCGTAGATCAGCGAAAAGTAGGCCGTGCAGAGGGCGGTGTAGATGACGAACTTGAGATGCAGCTCCCGGTAGGCGAGGATCAGCAGGGGGAGGTTCAGCACCACCATGGGGATCCAGCTCTGGATGCCGCCGCCCGTGGCGTAGTTGAGGAGCATGGCGATACCGGTGATGCCGCCGGAGACGATGCCCGCGGGCCGGTAGAACCAGAGGAGGGACAGGGCCTGCACCGTGATGGCGATGAGCGCCAGCAGGAGATGGCGGATTTCCCGCCGCAGGAACAGCTTTTTCTTAGCCTGGCCGATCTTCACCGGCCGATTCTTTCTTTTCATAATTCTCATGGGAGCAGTATACCGAATTTGCCCCAAAAGTCAACTTTCTTTTCGGGAAGCGGTGTGGTATACTGGTGCAAATCCAATTCGGAGGCCTGTATGACTGAGCGCCTGTATCTGGTGGACAGCCACCTGTTTGAAAACGAATGTACCGTCCTCTCCTGCGTCCCGGCGAAGGAGGGCTTCGACGTGACGGTGGACCGAACCGTCTTCTTCCCCAACAAGGGCGGCCAGCCCTGCGATACGGGCATGCTGGGCACCGTGTGCGTGACGGACGTGCGGGAGATCGGGGAGGACCTGGTGCTGAGGACCGATGGGCCTTTGCCCGCAGGCGAAACCGTCACGGGGCATATCGACGAAGCTCGTCGCCTCGACATCATGGAGCAGCACACCGGTGAGCACGTGCTGAGCTGGTGCGCCTATACGCTCTTCGACGCCGTGAACGTGGGCTTCCACTGCGCCCTCACCTACGCCACGCTGGACCTGGACAAGCCCCTGACAGCCGAGCAGGTGACCGAAATGGAGGATATGGCCAACGAGCTGGCCCGGAAGAACCTGCCCGTCACCGCCACCGTCTACGATAGTGAGG
>JAZRUD010000036.1:0-2175 GCA_045652385.1 Clostridia bacterium | reverse complement strand
CGCATGCTCCCGCGTGCCTGAAGGGCCCTCTCTGGAGGAGCCGGCTGTCAGCCTCTCTCCGAAGGAGCAGGCTGTCAGCCCCTCTTCTATTGCCGTGGTTATAACCGAGGTGAAGCCGAGCCCTGTTCCGACGGATACGCCTGTGACGCCGCCGACGGCCACCCCTGTTTCGACAAATACGCCTACACCTTCGCCGATCCCAACACCGATGCCCAATTCGCCGTTCACCTTCGCTTGGGCCAGTGACACGCAGATCATGGTGGCATACTATAAGGAGATGCTGCCAGGTTTTACCGCTATGTGCCAGTGGGTCGCGGATCACGCGGAGGAAAGAAACATCGTAGTTTTTCTGCATACGGGGGACATGGTAGACAACCCCAACAGTAAAGGACAATGGGATAATTTCACCAAAGGCATGGAACTGATCGCGCCCAAGATGCCTATTTTTGTCACGTTGGGCAACCATGATTATTTTGAATACAATTCCTGGCCCCTTTGGATGCAGCAGTTCTATTTCAAAGACATCCCCGAGGATCATCTGTATCGCTCCGGCTTAGCTTCCTACAGTGAGCTTTCTGTGGGCCATATGAACCTGCTGCTCCTGCAGATCGCCTTTCGGGAGGAGGGGAATCTGACCGCCCTCAACTGGCTCAAGGATGTTTGCAACGAGCATGCTGACTGGCCCGCGATCCTGGTGGTTCATGGATATCTTACCAATGATGGGCGGCTCATGACCATAGCGCAGCTCATTGAAACGGAACTGGTATCCCGGTGCCCCAACCTTCGTCTGATCCTGTGCGGACACAGCCGGGGCATAGCTCGTGCAACGTTTATGTATGACGATGACGGAGACGGGGTACAGGAGCGATCCGTGCATGTGATCATGCACGATCTGCAGCAGGTCAGAGATAAGTACGGCTACCTTAATCTGCTTACCTATGATCCAGCCACCAATTCTCTTTTCGTGGATTCCTATTCGCCCTTCCTGGACGACTATATCTATGACGACGAGAACCCGGACGCGGAACGCTTCACCATCGAGGATGTGTTCTGACGGTGGGTATATTCAAAGCAAAAGGGACGCAGCAGCGTCCCTTTTTAAGATCTTTGGCGCCCCCTTTCCTTCATGAAAAGGGACAAAATATGTCAATAATTCCGTATTGCGGCAGATTCCATCCGGATCCCCAGCTTTTCGCACTGCTGGGCGTTCCAGGCGCTCCAGGCGGACAGCAGCTCCTCCTCGGTGAGATCGTACAGCTCCGCTATCTTGTCGGGAGCCGTATCCCAGTTGTCCAGGAACTTGTCCTCCCCGTAGGTCTCCATGAGGTAGAACGCCAGGGACTCACCCTCCGCATAGGATAGTTCGTATACATGGTAGGGGATGGGCCGATCGCCCATGCGCAGGAGCGTCCGCTGGCCCACGCTCTGATACTGTTGCCCGTCATACAAGCCCCGGGCAAAGGCGTCGCTTTCGCACAGGACGGACTTTCGGTAGTCCGGCCCGCCGATCTCCTCGTCCCAGACGCCCCAGGCGTGCATGGCGTCCAGCATTTCGGGATCATATAGCTCGCTGGGGTCCATGCTGCGCATCATGCGGTTTTTGCACAGGATGCGGGATACATACTCGGCCACAGCCTCTGCGTAGAAGCCGCTCAGCACCTTTTTCTCCGCGCAATGGATGGTCAAATAGTGCACGTACTCATGGAGCAGGGCGTACCGAACCACCTCCCAGCTGTGGAAGAGCTTGATGAAGTTGGCCATGCCGTTGTAATAGGCCCCAGCGCTCTCGGAGACGCCGGCCTGGCCGCAGAAGTCCGTCCGGATCTCCACGGGCGGTATCTCTGCCGGGATGCGCCCCGCCAGGGCTTTCTGCGCGTCCGCCACGTCCTCATCGAAGTACTGCAGCACCTCCGCCAGTCCCGCGAAGAAGGCGTCCTCGCCCTGCAGTTCCATATCCGCCTTGGCCAGATACCAGACGGAGTGTTTCGTCTTCACCATATAGGGGTAGGCCTCGGTGCCTGCCTTAGCGCCGTCGTTGACCACCACATCGTAGGCCCCCACCTGCCGCACCGCCTCGACTTCCGCCTTTGGGGCTTCGGTGGCGACGGGTGCAGCCGTCTCCTGCGTTTCAACCGTACTCACCTTCTGCCCGCAAGCCAGAAGTCGGATCGTAGC
>JAZRUD010000035.1:0-1071 GCA_045652385.1 Clostridia bacterium | reverse complement strand
TGGGCTTCCCCGCGATAGGCGTCCGCTTCTTCTGGGCCTTGGGCAGAGGCCGAAGATCCGAAAGAGGCACGTTCATCTTGATGACCCCCGCCTGGATCTGCACCATGCCCCGGGCGTCGGGACCCTTAAGCACCGTGGCGGTGTTGTGGATGCTGATCACATGATAGCTCTCCCCTACCTTCACCGTCTTGGGCGCTTCGCCCATATCCTCCTCCGGGAGAGCGGTGTCCACGAGATCGTTCTCCGAAGCGCGCATGCCGTCTCTGGCTTGCTGAATAGCCCGCTCCAAAGCCTTATAGTCGATGTTCTTGACGTTCCTCAGCTCTGTGATGAGTCGCTCCATCTCCCGCCGGGTCTGGCGCACGATGTCCCGGGCATCCTCCCGGGCCTTGTTGCGCAGGGTAGTCCGCTCCTCGTCCAGTTTGCGCTTCTCCTTCTCGTAGTCGTTTCGGAGCTTCTCCGCTTCCCACAGGGCAAGCTGCGCGTCGTGGCGGGCCTTTTCGGCGATCCGCCGCTGTTCCTCCGCCCCGCTCAGCACATCCTCGAAAGCCACGTCCTCCTTCTTCAGGAACTGCCTGGCCCGGTCGATGACCTCAGCGGAGAGGCCCAGCCGACGGCTGATCTCAAAGGCGTTGGATTTGCCGGGGATACCGATATAGAGCCGGTATGTGGGACAGAGCCGATCCACGTCGAATTCCATGGAGGCGTTCTGCATCCCGTCCCGGGAGAGGGCGAACGCCTTAATCTCGCTGTAATGGGTGGTGGCCATGGTCCTGCATCCCTGATCCTGAAGACGCTCCAGGATCGCCTGAGCCAGCGCCGCGCCCTCCAGGGGGTCCGTGCCGGCGCCCAGCTCGTCGAGCAGCACCAGGGTGTGCGCATCGGCCTGTTCGATGATGGACACCAGGTTGGTCATGTGGGCGCTGAAGGTGGATAAGCTCTGCTCGATGGACTGCTCGTCGCCGATATCCGCAAAGACCTGGTCGAAGATGGACACCTCGCTCCCCTCCTCTGCCGGCAAAAACAGGCCGCACATGGCCATGAGGGTAAAGAGGCCCACGGTCTTGAGCG
>JAZRUD010000034.1:0-14277 GCA_045652385.1 Clostridia bacterium | reverse complement strand
CAGTTCGAGAAGATCCCCATATCCATCGAGCGACAGATCGAGACGATCCAGACTCAGATCGAGGAAATCGCGGCGGGCATAGAAGCGTTGGCGGCGGAAGACGGTGCACGGTACTCCATAAAGCAGATGGAAAAGACGAAGCGTGGGCTGGAAACAAAGCTGGAGCGATTGAACAGTCAGAAACGGAAAGACGACGTGGTGACCTTCGAGGAGCTTGGCGTGGATCGCCTGTTCATCGACGAGGCGCACTACTACAAGAACCTGTTTCTGTATACCAAGATGAGGAACATCGCGGGCATAGCCCAGACCGAGGCACAGAAATCTTCCGACCTCTATATGAAGTGCCGGTATCTGGATGAGATTACGGACAGCCACGGTGTGGTGTTTGCTACGGGTACGCCCATCAGCAACTCCATGACCGAGATGTACACCATGCAGAGATACCTCCAATACGAGCGCCTGAAGGACATCCACTTGCAGCATTTTGACAGCTGGGCATCTACATTCGGGGAAACGGTGACGGCCATCGAGCTGGCCCCCGAGGGAACGGGCTATCGGGCAAAGACCCGGTTCGCCCGTTTTTTCAATCTTCCGGAGCTGGTGTCCATGTTCAAGGACATCGCCGACGTGCAGACGGCGGATATGCTCAACCTTCCTGTGCCGGAGGCGGAGTACCACAATCAGGTCATCCAGCCAAGCGAGTATCAGAAGGAGATGGTGTCCTCCTTCGCTGATCGGGCCGAGAAGGTTCGGAACGGTCAGGTGGAGCCGAGCGAGGATAATATGCTGAAAATCACCAACGACGGCAGGAAGCTGGCGCTGGATCAGCGGCTCAACAACCCCATGCTCCCGGATGACGAACAGAGCAAGGTCAACGCCTGCCTGGACAACATCTACCGGATATGGGAAGAGAGCAGCGAACAGCGTTCCGCCCAGCTGGTGTTCTGCGACCTGTCCACGCCACACAACGACGGGAATTTCAACGTGTACGACGACCTGCGGCAAAAGCTGATCGAGCGCGGCGTACCGGAGGAGGAGATCGCGTTCATCCACGAAGCGAACACCGAGACCCGCAAAGCGGAGCTCTTTGCCAACGTCCGCGCCGGAAAGGTGCGTATCCTTCTCGGGAGCACCGCCAAGATGGGTGCGGGGACCAACGTACAGAAGCGGCTGATCGCCCTGCACCATCTGGACATCCCCTGGAGGCCCAGCGACATAGAGCAGCGCGAGGGCCGGATCCTGCGCCAGGGCAACGACAATCCCAAGGTCGAAATCTACCGGTATGTGACACAGGGCACCTTTGATTCCTATATGTGGCAAACCATAGAGAACAAGCAAAAGTTCATCGGCCAGATCATGACCAGCAAAAGCCCCGCCCGGTCCTGCGAGGATGTGGACGAGACGGCGCTGACCTATGCGGAAGTCAAGGCCTTGGCCACCGGGAATCCCGCCATTAAGGAGAAGATGGATCTGGAGGTCCAGGTATCCAAGCTGAAGCTCCTGAAATCCAACTATCTGTCCACCCGATACTCCATTGAGGACCGGCTGCTGAAGAAGGTCCCCCGGGACATCCGGTTGACGGAGGAGAGCATCGCTGGGTGCGACACGGATATGGCCCTGTATGCTCAGAACAAGGTGGACGGCTTTGCGGGCATGACCGTATCCGGCTTCCACTACGGCCCGGAGGAGAAGAAAGCGGCGGGCATGGCGATCCTGGCCGCCTGTACCGCCAAGAAGTCCAGCGCCGAATCTCCCCTGGGGAAGTACATGGGCTTCGAGCTGTTTGTGTCCTACAACACTATAGCGCAACAGTTTGAGATGCGGCTCCAGGGCACCCTTTCCTATTGGATCAAGCTGGGCGAGGACGCCATAGGCAACATTACCCGTATTGACAACGCTCTTGCGGGGATCCCGGACAGGAAAGCTCAGTATGAGAAGACGCTGGAAGAACTGCACATCCAGGAGAAGAACCTGAAGGAGGAACTCGCCAAGCCCTTTGCCCAGGAGGAGGAGCTGAAAGAGAAGACGGCTCGCCTGACAGAGCTGGACGCCATGCTGAACCTGGACAAGCATGAGAGCGCAGCCATAGGCGAAGACAGCAACGACCGTGACAGGGACGCCCCTGAACGGTCAGAGGACGAATACGAGCGTTAACAGGAGGATACATGAAACGCTATTCACAGGAACAGATCGATGCTGCGGACAGCATCGACCTTGTAGCATACGCCCGGTCTCGGGGCTACGAGCTGGAGCGCGAAGGAAACCAGTACAGGATGAAGGACCACGACAGCCTCTACATGAAGGGGAACCGCTGGTATTGGTTCAGCCATCAGATGGGCGGAAAGGCCATCTCCTTCCTGACCCAGTATGAGGGCATGGGCTTTGTGGAGGCCATGCAGACACTGCTGGGCGAGAAGGGGATAGATGATCGCCCCTTGCCGAAGGCGGCGGAAATGGAGGAAAAGGAGCTCCCCGCCTTTGAGCTTCCCATCCCCAACGACAACAGCAAGGCGGCATACGCCTATCTGTGCCAGCGGGGGATCTCCAAAAACCTGATCTCCAAGTACATGAAGGAGGGGTTGATCTACCAGTCCAACACCTTCGAATATGAGGATGAAAACGGGGAGCGCGTCGAGAAGCGGTGTCCGCCCCAGGTGGTGTTCGTCGGCAAGGACAAGGACGGGGTGGCCAAGTACGCCTGCACCCGAGCCTGTTTCAACGAGGGGAAGTTCGATGCCCCCGGCAGCAACAAGGCATACGCTTTCTCCATTCCTCAGGAAAACTGCGATTCGGTTTGGGTATTCGAGAGCGCCATCGACCTGCTTTCCCACATGACCCTGTGTGGGTACATGAAGAAGCAGTATCCGGCTCATAGGGTATCCCTGGGCGGCTGCTCCCCGGTAGCCCTCCAGCGATACCTGATCGACCACCCGGAGATCAGGTTCGTGAACCTGGGTCTGGACAACGACGAGCAGGGACGGAACGCCGCGGAGAACATCAAGGAGATGCTGAAGGATTCCTATAAGGTGTACGACCACATTCCGGACTTCGGCAAGGACTATAACGAGGATCTCATGTACCGGCAGGAACAGTACCGGGAAACCTGCAAGGAGGCGGACGACCCGGAGCACGAGCGATAATACTGATTTCAATTGAGACTTGCTTGAATACTGGAACGACGATATACTTATATCACTTTTATGAGACAGGGGAGAGTAAAATGTCAATGAATCCTATTATCAAATCGTTCAATCCAGATATAAGTAAAAATGCCTACATGAATTGGCGAACGGATCAGAAAGACATCGTTAGGAATCTTATAGTTATGGCGGATGGTTACTATGAAGCAGCAAAAATGCTCGCAGATGCCGTATTAGAAAACAATAATGGTAAGAAAGCGGATGCACTTGTCTATCCTATGGTGTTCGATTTGAATCAGAGCATGGAGCTTTATCTAAAGGCAAGTCAGTGGATGCTTAATAGGCTGAATAGATGTACAAATACATTTGAAAATGGCCATAATCTCATAGGGCTATATTACACCATGTTGCGACTCATAAAAGACTTTACGAAGAATCATCCTGATTATCCGTTTGATCAAAAGTTATTTAATCATATGATGTCTGGTGTGGATTCGTATATTGATGAACTAAAACATATAATTCCAGAAAACGATTGGAAATCAATGGATTATCCAAGATATCCAATAATGAGTGATAAAGCAACACCGCATTTTTACATCATAGACTCTGATAAAGTTACAATTGATATCGAGTATTTCAGGATGCGTGCAGAGGGCATCCACGATGCTTTAGAATCTTTGACTATGCAATTGCAAGAATTGTGCGAATCCCTTTCTTTTTCAGCATCAACTACCACATAACGATAGAACACATCCCGTGCTATAACTCCATTGCCTTGACATAGAAAGAACACATTCGCTAGCGATCAAAAAGGCAAGTTCCGAATACCGCAAGTATCAGGAACGCCCCTTTAACGACGTCGAACAGGATTACCTTGAGGCAATTCGTCAGATCAGTGCAAAGTCGGAAGAAAAGAACAAATCATAGAGCATCGCTGATGGACAATTCCAAATAGAAAAACAGCCTCGGGAATCATACGGTTCGTAGTTCCGAGGCTGTTTCTTCCGGTCATAGACCTTTTTGATTTTTACGATCTTGGTTGTGGGATTGAATCCCCAGGTCATACGGTTTTGAGCATCCAGTTTCTTGCGGGCTCGCTTGCTCATCTTGTCCCGCGGGACAAAAGATTTCATATCTACCATCTCCTTTCGGCCTTCCAGTATACCCATTGAGATTCCAAAAATCAACACCTTATAGATCTCACAAATTCAGCACCGTGCCTTCGGCCAGTGCTGACCACACGAAAAGAAGGACAAATGGCGGCGGCCATTGTCCTTGCAAGCATCGCCTTTGTATCCACAAACGCAGCTTGTTAGGGCGCTTTGCCCTACGACCCTATGCCGCAAGCGGGATTCTATTCGGTAGTAAAGATAAGGAGGTGAACAGTTGCGGAAAAGAACAGTTGATATTCACATCATGCTGAACCAAGAAGAAGGAGAGCGATTCGATGATCTATGCAGGAGGACCGGCCTGACTCGCGCTGGTCTCATCCGTAAAATGGTTTTGAACTGTCCTATTCAGGAGCGACCCAATGCGGACTTTCTGGCATTGACAGACGCAATCGACCGGATCGGCGTCAACTTCAATCAGCTGGTCCGCAAGGTGAACACGATAGGGACGGTGTCCGAGAGCAATGTGCGGGAGGCCAAGCACACCTATCAGCAGGTGCTACGGCTCATGCGCGAATGGGAGAAGACATGGCGATAACCAAGATCCTTTCCAAGAACATGCGCCTTGACAGGCTGATCCGGTACATTCAAAACCCGGACAAGACCGACGATAAAGTGTTTACTTACTGTCAGTACTGCGACCCCAAAGACGTCGCCCGTCAGATGCGGGCGACGAAGGAGCGATACGGGAAGACGGACGGCATACAGGCCTTTCACGTCATCCAGAGCTTTGCGCCGGGGGAGATCACGCCGGAACTGGCTCATGAGCTGGGCATCCGGTTCATCCGAGAACACCTCTCCGACTACGAAGCCGTACTCGGCACCCATGTGGACAAGGGACACATACATAACCACATCGCAATCAACTCCGTCAGCTTCAAGACCGGAAAGAAATATCATAGCACGGCGCAGTCTTACTATCAGCAGATACGCAAGATTTCCGACCGGCTGTGTCGGGAGCATGGCCTGTCCGTGGTCATGGAGACAGATGGCAAAGCCATTTCCTACGCGGAGTGGAAGCTGCACCAGGCGGGTTTGCTGACCCTTCGGGAGATGTTCGATCAGGACGTGGAGGAGTGCCTGTCCCAGGCCATGGACCTGGGTGGGTTCTATGCCCTTATGGAGGATCACGGGTATACGGTCCGGCACCACGGCTCCTGTCCTTCGTTTATCCCGGACGGGTATTCGCACCCGTACCGGATCAAACGCAAGGGGAAGACCTGGACTGAGGACGACATTGAGAGGTTCATAGACCGGGCCATGACCGATCCGACCTTCGAGGTCATTCTGCCGAAGGTACAGAAAGCGTTTGTACCCTACGGCAAGCAGCACGGCTTCCGTGCCCTGTATGTGTCCTGGATGTACGTTCTTGGCATGATAGGGCAGGGCAAGCGGACACAGTACCCGCGTGTGAATTATAAGGAGCTGAAGCGGTTTGAGCAGTATAAAGCTCAGGCCGCTTTTCTTCAACGGAACAAGATCGACACGGCATCCCAGCTGCGGACGAAAATGGACGAGATCAACGGGACGGTGGAAACGCTGACCAAGAGCCGGATCATCTATAACAGCAAAAAGAAGCGACGGAAAGAGCTGTACGCGGCTCTGTCCACCGTGGAGCATTTGCAGGATGTTCCCGAGCTCTACGCCCAAGGCGTCTCTGGGATCGAGGATGACTATAAACGGTATCTGGAAGCGGAGCGGAAGCTTAACGGCGCGGACCTGGAAGCGTTGAAAGCGGAACGAAACGAGGTATATGAGAAAGTCGCTTCTATCAATGCCGAGATCCGCGACTGCCGGAAGGAACTTCGGCTCTGCGAACAGATCCTGGAGGATTCCTCGAAGATCGAGCAGCAACTGAGCGAGGAAGTGGAACTGGAAGAACCGGAACGCGACTATATCAACTACGAGGAGGAAAGACAATGAACGGTGAAGCGGCGGACGAAGTCGTCCGCATGGTGGTAAACGGGAGCGAGGTCGCCATTCGGCTGACCGGCCCCGCAGCCAAGAACCTGGCGGCCATCCTGGTCGCCTGGTCAAAAAACCATAAAAAAGTCTACGGCAAGACTTCCATGATGAAGCTCCTGCGCTCCGGCGAGGAGCTTCAGGTTTTGTCCATGACCAAAGAACAGTATTTGGACTTCAAGGCCTCCGCGAGAAAACAGGTGCTGTTTGCGCCTTTCGTGGATAAGAAGTCCGAGGACGGGAAAGTGGACGTGGTGATCGCTGCCCGAAGCATCCCGCTGGTCAATCATATCCTGGACCGCATCGGCTACATTCATGTGGAGCCGGACAAGGAGGAACCACCAAAAAAAGATACTCCGTCGAGGCGAAGCTCAAGCGGTGCCAGGCAACAGCCCGAAGCCAGGCAGCCCGACCGAAGCCGTCCGACGGAGGAACAGCATAACGACAAAAAACCTTCTGTGCTTGCCCAACTGGAGGCGAACCAGAGGCTGGTGGAACAGCGGGAACAGGAAGCGTCTGCTCCCGTTCACCGGAAAAAGAAGGCCAAGGAAGATAAGGGACGATAGGAGGTGTGCCGTTGAAGTATTATAGCGTAACACTCACCAAGGAACAGAAGGACATCGTGATCAACGCCCTGTCCCGTCTTCGATACGTTCTCCCCGAGGACGCCCTGTATCGCGGCAAGGTCGTGGCGGTGCTGAAACACTTTGAAAAGCTCCGTCCCTACAAGGTGAGGACGGTCCGCTGATCGTATGACAGGCAATCGAAACAATACCAAACAGGAGGACCTGCTGCTCTTTGGGGTCCTCCTGTTGCCTGTGATCTGGTTCGCGCTGCTGCTGGCCCCCTGCCTGGGCGGAAGCCTGGTGGATGTGTTCTCCCGGCTGACGGAACGGATACAGACCCCGTGGCAGATCGAATGGTGCGCGAACACGCCCAAGAGCTTATTGCTGTGCCTGGCGCTCTACGGCTTTGGCGGGCTGGTCTATTTCGGTACGCGACCGAATCTGCGCCAGGGCGAGGAACACGGCTCCGCCAAATGGGGGGACCCCAAGCAGCTAAACGGGCATCTGGCACAGAAACAGAGCTTTCCGTTGACCCGGCATGTGCGGATCGGCATGGATACCCATAGGCACCGAAGGAATCTGAACATCCTGACCCTGGGCGGCAGCGGCGCAGGCAAGACCCGGTCCTTGGCGCTGCCGGGAATCATGGAGTGTAATTGCAGCTATGTAGTGACTGACCCGAAGGGCGAGATCCTGGCCGCGGTCGGTCACCTGCTGCTGGAGAAAGGGTACTCGGTCAAGGCTTTCAACTTGGTCGATTTCACCCAATCGGACGGGTACAATCCCTTCCAATATATCCGGGACGATAAGGACGTGCTGAAGCTGATCACCAATCTGATCCGCAATACCACGCCGAAGAACGCTGCGACCAGCGACCCGTTTTGGGAGAAGGCTGAGACCGCGCTGCTGGAGGCTATGATGTTCTATCTTCTCTACGAAGCACCGGAGGAGGAGCAGAACTTCGGAATGATCATGAAGATGCTGTCCTACGCGGATGTGCGGGAGGATAAGGAGACCTATGCGTCTGCCCTGGACCTGCTGTTCCAACAGCTGGCCATGAATCAACCCAATCATATCGCCGTCAAGCAGTACAGGATCTACAAACAGGCGGCGGGCAAGACGGCCAAGAGCATCAACATCTCCCTGGCGGTTCGGCTGGCTGCGTTCAATATGGTCCAGATCTGCTCGATCACCGTCCACGTCGATATGGGCATCAGGGACATCGGAAAGATAAAGACGGCCATCTTCGCCGTCATCCCCGATAACGACACGTCGCTGTCCTACCTCGTGGGGATGCTCTACACCCAGATCATCCAGGAGCTCTACTATCAGGCCGACCATGTGTATCACGGACGGCTCCCCATCCATGTGCGGATGATGCTGGACGAGTTCGCCAACGTGTCTCTGCCGGAGGAGTTCGACAAGTCCCTGGCCACCATGCGCTCCCGGGAGATCAGTGCCACGATCATCGTCCAGAACCTGGCCCAGCTTAAAGGGCTGTATAAGGAGCATGGCTGGGAGACCATAACCGGCAACTGCGATACGCTCCTGTACCTGGGCGGTAACGAGCAGAGCACCCACGAATACATCTCCAAGCTCCTGGGCAAGGAGACCATCGACACCCGCACCCATGGGCAGACCAAGGGCAAAAGCGGCAGCTATTCCACCAACATGCAGACCGCGGGCCGGGAGCTCATGACCCCGGACGAAGTGCGTCTGCTGGACAACAGCAAGGCTCTGCTGTTTATTCGCGGCTTTCCCGCGGTGATGGACGATAAGTACGACCTGAACCGGCATCCGAACATCCGTATGACGGCGAATGGCGGCTATCCGCCCTATATCCACAAAGCGAAAGCCCATCCCTATATCCCGTTTGTCAAAGCCTTCGACTTTGATAACGCTGAACGATACATCTTACTCGACGAAAACGAATTGGAGGAAAAACCTGAATGAAGCAAAACAAAACCATCCGTACCCTGTTCACCGTCTTCTGCATCCTGGTGCTGATGTTCGCCTTTGCGACCACCGCCTTTGCGGACGGCGACCCCATCGCGGTCGTGAACAAGCTCAGCGACTTCATCTTCGGCCTGATCCGGGCCGTGGGTATCATCCTGCTGGGCTTCGGCGTGTTGCAGCTGGGTCTGAGCCTGAAGTCTCACGACCCTTCCCAGCGTGCCAACGGCATGATGACCATTGCCGGCGGCATCGTGATCGTGTTCACCAAAGAGATCCTGACCCTGATCACCGGTTGAGAACAGGCAAGGACAATCGAAGGGGGCAGACCATGCGCCTGCCCCCGTTAGGAGGTGAACCATGGGAACGAACTGGGTACTTGAAAACCTGTTGAAAGCCCTTGCCACTTGGACGGAGAAGATGCAGGAGATATGGACGCTGCTGACGACCTCCCCCCAGGAGTTTCGCGGCGGCACCATCTGGAGCATCATCTCAAATATCCACGGTGGCATGAAGTCCATCGCATACGCGCTGTTGGTTCTGTTCTTCGTGATCGGCGTGGCGCGGACCACGACCAACTTCTCCGAACTGAAACGCCCGGAGCAGGCGCTGAAGCTGTTTCTTCGCTTTGCCATAGCGAAAGGCGCTGTGACCTACAGCATGGATATCCTGCTGGCCATCTTTTCCATAGCTCAGGGGATAATATCCAAGATCGCCGGGAACGTGGGAAACGTGCTGACCCAGGGCGTCACGCTGCCGGATGTGATCCAACAGAAGATCCTGGAGTGCGGCTTCTTCGATTCCATACCCCTGTGGATCGTGGCCATGATCAGCTCCCTGCTGGTGTGGGTCCTATCCTTCGTCATGATCCTGACCGTGTACAGCCGGTTCTTCCAGCTGTACATGTACACGGCGCTGGCCCCCATACCCTTGTCGACCTTCGCCGGGGAGGGGACCTCCCGTGTGGGCTGGCAGTACCTGAAAAGCTATGCGGGTGTTTGTTTGCAGGGCGCGATCATCGTGATTGCCTGCATCATCTATTCGGCGTTTGCGGCATCACCGCCGCAGATCGCGGACGCCAATGCTTCGGCTGTGCAGATGGTATGGAGCTATATGGGAGAGCTGATCTTCAATCTGTTGGTGCTGGTCGGCGCGGTGAAGATGAGTGAGCGCGTCGTCAAGGAGATGATCGGATTCTAAAAAAGATCGCCTCATCGGGCGATCTGTTGCTGTTTCAGCTTTCGGATGGCGGCGGCGATCTCCATTCGCTCGACCCGCCATTGGACGATCCGGTCATACACGGCCTGTCCGAGGGCGATCAGCCAGAGGAGGACGTTGAATCCAATCAGACCGTAGAAGATACCGTTGGAGAGGACGGGGTGTGCGGTAGACCAGCCGGGGACCCACACAATGACCAGGGAATACAACACCGGCAGCCCCAACCCGATCAGCTTCGGAAGATTCAAAACGATACCGAACAGAAACCCTGCAATACAGCCGATCAGCAACCACTTCATGACAATCACCATCCCTTCGACTACAGTATACCGAAGAATACGGGATTCGTTGAGGATGTCGATACGATTTAGGACGGCAGATCGCCGTCTTTTTCTATATTCAAAATCAGAAAAGGAGGTTTTCCAATGGAAACCTACGTTGTCAAGGAGATCCGTGAATATGAGGAGTCCATTCTCATGGGCCTCAATAAGCGGCAGCTCCTTTGCTCCGCGCTGGCCATTGTGTCGGCGGTGGGCATCTACTTCGGCCTTCGACGGTTCGTAGGCGTGGAGGTGATCGGATGGCTGTGCATCCTGGTGGCCATCCCCTTTGCTCTGGCAGGCTTTGTCCGCTTTCAGGGGATGACGGCAGAGCGATTCCTGGTGCAGTTCATTCGCTCGGAGTTACTCATGCCCAGGCACCTGGTCTGCCAGCCCTACAACCTGTACGCCGAAGTACTGAAAACGAACCCCAAGTATAAGGAGGTATTGAAGGTTGATTAAGACCCTGCAAACCATAGAGAAGCGGGACCGGGAGCCCTACAAGGTGCCTCGGTCCGTACAACACGCCATCCCCATCCAGCGGATATGGGATAACGGCATCTTCCAGATCGGGAAGGAGAAATATTCCAAGACCTTCCAGCTCACGGACATCAACTACGCCGTGGCGTCTATTGACGCCAAGCAGCAGATCGTCAAATCCTACGGGGAGCTGCTGAACAGTCAGGAACCGGGAACGACCACCAAGATCTCCATCTTCAATCGGACCCAGCCCAAACGGGCCATACGGGACAACCTGATCCCTCTGCCGGGGAACGACCTGGACCCGCTGGTCCAGGGTCGTAACGACATCCTTCTGTCGGACGCCAAGGTGGGGAACAGGATCACCCATTCCATCTACGCCACCGTGTCCTCCTTCCATGACCGGCACGACGATGTTTCCCAATACTACCGGACCATCGCCACCAACCTGCAAACCGGGCTTAACGCTTTCAATTCCAAATGCGTGGAACTGGACGCCAAGGAACGCCTGCGGGTGTTCTACGACTTCTTCCATCCGGGGGAGGAGGAGCATTTTCATTTCAATATGAAGACCCTCATGCGTCGGGGGCACTCCTTCCTGGACGTGATCGCACCTCCGTTCCTCTCCTACAAGCCGGATTATATCAAGATCGGGAAGCGATACGGGCGGGTCCTGTACCTCAAGGACTATCCCACCATACTGAAAGATTCCATGATTGGGGAAATGTGCAATATGGGCCGCAACCTCATGCTGTCCATCGACCTGGTCTCCATCCCCACCAGTGAAGCGGTGAAGGAGGTCAACAACATCCTGCTGGGCATCGCCACCAACGCCGCCAAGTGGACGCAGAAGCAAAATCAGAACCTGAACTGGTCCGCCACGCTCCCCTACGACATCCAGCAACAGCAGCAGGAGACAGAGAATCTGCTCAAGAAGTTGACCCAGGAGAACCAGCAACTGAAGTTCGTGACCGTGACATTGATCCATCTGGCAGACAGCAAAAAGCAGCTGGACTGCGATACCGCCACGCTGATCTCGACTGGCCGAAAGTACAGCTGCGAGTTCGAAGTGCTGAAGTATCGGCAGAGGGAGGGCATGGACACCGCCTTGCCCTATGGCCTGCGCCGGATCGACGCCCTTCGGACCATGACCACGGAGAACGCGGCTACGCTCATGCCCTTTCGGGCCCAGAGCCTGGAGCACACCCACGGGGTCTACTGCGGCAGGAACCAGATCACCGGCAACCTGATCTTCATCAACCGAGGAGAGCTTCAGAACGGAAACAGTCTGATCCTGGGCATCTCCGGTTCCGGCAAGTCGGTGTTTGCAAAGACCGAGATGTTCCAGCTGGCCGCCCGAGGCGACTGTGACGTGATCATCATCGATCCGGAACGGGAGTATTCGCCCTTGGTCCGATCCCTCCATGGGGAGGTAATCACCATATCCGCCAACTCCCCCAACCATATCAATGCCCTGGACATGGGCGCGGAGTACGCCCGGGCCAAGGATGCCTGCAAGGAGAAAGCGGACTTCGTGACCTCCTTCTGTGAGATGATGATCGGCTCCATCACCGCCGAGGAAAAGTCCATTATCTCCCGTGTCATAACCATGGTGTTCTCCGAATACATCAGCCGCGGGTCCCAGGGGCAGGCTCCCACCCTCAAGGACTTCTATTGGTGCCTAAGAGAGCAGAACGAGCAGGAGGCGCAGGACCTGGCCCTGAAGATCGAGCTGTACACCGAGGGCTTGCTGGACATTTTCGCCCAGCCCACCAACGTGAACACGAAAAACTCCCTGATCTGCTACGACATCCGTGACCTGGGCAGTTCTCTGAAAGCGGTGGGTATGTTGGTGATCCTGGATTCCATCTACAACCGCATCCTGAAGAACGCGGCCAAAAAGCGGTTCACCTATGTGTTTATCGACGAGTTCTATCTGTTGCTCATGGGTGAACACAGTTCCGAGTTCCTGTTCACCCAGTGGAAGCGAGCCCGGAAATACTACGCCTGCTACACAGGCATCACCCAGGACGTGGACGATATGCTCCAGAGCCACAGGGCACAGACCATGCTGGCCAATTCCGAGCTGCTGGTCCTGTTCAATCAGTCGGCCTATGCCCGGAACACCCTGTCCCATCTGTTGAGCATCACCCCAGAACAGCTTTCCTCCGTATCCAATGCGCCCACCGGCAATGGGCTGATCCTGTGCGGCGGGAACATCATCCCGTTCATCAACCGCATCCCTTCGGATAACCCGCTGTATCCGCTGGTCACCACTAAGACCATGATCTCGAACCAAGCCGAAGGGCAAAGCACAGAGGAGTGATGAGTCATGGAAGATAAGAAGCCTTCTGCAAGAAAAACGGATCCCAAGCAAGTAGATCAGCGCAGGAAACAAGCTTTTTCAAAGCAACTTCAGCCTAGACATGTTGGACAGGGGATGGAGCAAGCGACCCCTGAGAGCGTTCCGATTGATTCCTGGAGAGCAAATGCTCAAGAAGAAGGTTGGGACATACCGATTCCATCCCAGAGCAGGGATAAACTGACAGATATACCCATGACATCCCTTTCAGCTTCCGATGCTTCCGCTTCCAATGCTCCCCGCATGGACAGTACCCATGGAACGGCACCTGCGCGGGAAATGCCGCGACAGCAGGCGATCCGACAGCATCGGGAGCAGGTTCGTGAGGAAGTGAGAGACAACCGCGCGCCGGACGCTGGCTTTACACAGACGAGGGAACGTATCCCCACCTCCGGTCCGGCTGCTTCGGCACCAAGAGAGGCGGCAAAACCTGTTTCCGGCCATTCGGACAGCCGAAGGATGCCGAAGGACCATGTGGTGAAGAATACCGTCAGGCATGCACAGGCAGCCGTTGAGAAGGTCAGAGATGAAGTAAACGAGCAGACGGACGTTTCCCCCGGCCAGTACGCGGAGCAGAAAGTGGAAACGTACACCGGCACCGTTTTGCACAAAACGGAAGCCACGTTGGAATCAGCCGGGACCGCGCTGCGTAAACGGGCGATCCGGCAGTTTCAGAAGAAGCGCGAGGAAGAACGCATGACCGACAGGGAGCGATCCTCCACGGATGCAGAGATCCGGCGCGAAGAGACAGTCGAGACCGAGCAACCCGGATATACCACGGAAAGACCTGCACCGGAACCTTCCCGGACAGATCCCGGCATTGAGCCTGTGACCGAAATCGGACAGGCTGACACACAGGCTAAGGAGAACGTCAAGAAGCATCTGACCTACCGGGACAAAAGCATAGATCAACAGACCATGGAGCCCGCCGACAGGAACCCTTCGGCGGGTTCCTCCATTTCAGAAGAAGGAGGAAGGGCTCATGCCCAAGGGCAAGCAAAACGGTCGGAGTGGCAGAAAAACGCATCCGGCCTACGGGTACAGGATCCGTATGGTCGTGCCCCGTCCGCTTCCGGCGCAAAAGCAGAAGATCGGGCAATATCT
>JAZRUD010000033.1:0-1948 GCA_045652385.1 Clostridia bacterium | reverse complement strand
ATTGAGGCAGGCGATGATGCTCCTCAGGCCGTTGTGGGTCCCGGCGGAACCCTTCGCCCGGATGCGCAGGCTTCCGCAGGGCAGGTCCACGTCGTCGCAGGGGACCAAAAGCTTTTCCGGCGGCGGCTTATAGAAGTGCATGACCTGCTGGAGGCAGGCGCCGCGCAGGTTCATGTAGGTCTGGGGCTTGACCAAAATGACCCGCTCCCCGTTCAGTTCCCCTTCGCCCAGGAGGCCGGAGAACTTCTTTTCCTTGATTTTGACGCCCATGCGCTGGGCGATCACGTCCAGGGCCATGAAGCCGATATTGTGCCGGGTCCTCCGATAGCTCAACCCGGGGTTCCCCAGTCCGGCGATCACAAACATATCTTTTCTCCTTATAAGGGTTTCTTGTTAGGGGTCCCGGCCTTCCGGGGGTATTGCTTCGGCGTGGGTGCGATCTTGTCCGCGAAGATCAAACACCGCTTGCCCAGGGAAGAATCCAGCTCTACGGTCCTGAGCTTCACGTGGAGCAAAAAGGCCGCCCCTTTGGCGTTTTCCAGCTCTGCGCCCGCGTCGCCCTTGTAGGCGACGGCCGTTCCGCCCACCTTCACGAAGGGGGTGGTGAGCTCGAGGAGGACGGGGAGATTCGCCACCGCCCGGGAGAGAGCGGCGTCATATCGCTCCCGATAGAGCCTGTTCTGACCCAGGTCCTCGGCCCGGCCGTGGACCAATTCCGCCTTCAAGCCCAGCTCCTTCAATAGAGCGTCCAAAAAGGTCAGCCGCTTTTGGAGGCTGTCCGCCAACGTCAGCTCCAAACCCGGCTCCAGGATGAGCAGGGGCACCCCCGGGAATCCGGCCCCCGTGCCCACGTCGACGACCTTCATACCCGGCTTCAAATAGGGCAACGCCGCCAGGGAATCCGCAAAGTGCTTCTCTGCGACCTCCACCGGGTCCGTGATGGCGGTCAGATTCATCTTCTCGTTCCATTCCGCCAGAAGCCGGTGGTAGATCTCGAACCGGTCCAAAGCTTCGTCCCCCGCCTGAGGCAGGGCTTTTTTCAGTATGTCCCGCAAACCGTTCACAGCATCCCCCGTTTCTGGGCCACCAGCAGCACGCTCACGTCCGCCGGAGACACCCCCGAAATGCGGGACGCCTGGCCGATGTTCGCGGGCTTGACCCCGTTCAGCTTCTGCCGCGCTTCCAGACGAAGGCCGGACAGGCTGTTGTAATCGAAATTTGCGGGCAGCGCCAGGTCTTCCAAGCTCCGCATGCGCTCCACCTCCCACCGCTCCTTCTCAATATACCCGTCGTACCGGGCCATCACGTCGATCTGCTCCAACGTCTCCCGGTCCAAGGGGTCTATGTCGTCCCCGTAGAGGGCCAGCAGGCCTGTGTAGCTGACCCCCGGCCGCTTCAAAAGCTCAAAGAGCCTGGCCCCGTCGTGGGGCGCGGTCTCGCCCACGCTTTCGAGATACGCCCGGAGCTTCTCGTCCGCCGGGACCCGCCGATCCAGCTTCGCCCGAGCTTCAGCCACCTTCTCCCGCTTGCGGCAGAGCTTTTCATATCGCTCGTCCGAAACGAGTCCCATGCGCCGGGCTTTCTCGGTGAGCCGTTCGTCGGCGTTGTCCTGGCGCAGGAGCAGCCGGTATTCGCAGCGGGAGGTCATCATCCGGTAGGGCTCCGGCGTGCCCTTGGTGACGAGATCGTCCACCAGCACCCCCAGATACCCCTCGTCCCGGCCGATGATGAAGGGTTCCTCCCCCTTCACGTACAGCGCGGCGTTGACCCCGGCGTAGAAACCTTGGGCCGCAGCCTCCTCATAGCCGGAGCTGCCGTTGATCTGGCCGCCGCAGAAAAGGCCGGGGATATGCTTGACCATCAGGCTCAGATCCAGCGACTGCGGGTCCAGACAGTCGTACTCGATGGCGTAGCCGTAGCGCATGATCCGGGCCCGTTCGAGGCCGGG
>JAZRUD010000032.1:0-1145 GCA_045652385.1 Clostridia bacterium | reverse complement strand
CGCACCTCCATCCAAGAGGGTCAGGAAGGGGTTGTAGTACCCCTCCGCCCGCATCACCACGCCGTGTAAGCCCTTGCCGCCATCCCGCATGCGCTTGATGTCGGCGAAGGTGCCCTGCTCCAGCGTGGCGAAGAGGCCGTCGTGCCGGATCTTCTCCAGCAGGTCCGCGGCCTTCGTCAGCACCTCGTCCGCCCGGTGGGCCATGATGCCGTCGGGTCGGAAGGTCAGCCCCGCCCCCAGGTCCTTCATGGTGCTGAAGACGTACCGGGCGTTCTCGATGGCCAGGGCCCGATCGGACATGAAGGGCGTGTGGATGGCCTCGGTCATCATGCCCAAAAGGTGGATCTTCTGGCCCGTCAGGATGGTGACCATGTTGAAGAGAGCGTCCTGGACGTGGCCCCGGAAGATGTTGCCCGTCATGAACTTGGTGGGCGGCATATACTTGAGGGGCGCTTTGGGGAAAATCTCCCGGGCCATCTGGGCCTGGGCGAGCTCGTAGAGGAAGCCGTTCTCCCGGACGGGGTCGATCTCGAAGGCATGTCCAAGGCCCATCTGCTCCTCGGGGAGGCCCGCGCAGAGGGCGAACTGCTCGTTGAGGAACTGGCTGGCGAGGACCGTGTGGGCTTCCTCCACCGCGTCCGCCGTGGTGAGGTAGTTGTCTTCGCCCGTGTTGATGATGACCCCCGCGAAGGCGTTGATCCGGCGGGAGAAGCTCTGGTCGATCAGCGTCCGCTGCATGTTGATGTCCCGAAAGAGAATGCCGTACAGGGCGTCGTTGAGCATCACATCCAGCCGTTCGAGCGCGCCCATGGCGGCGATCTCCGGCATGCAGAGGCCCGAGCAGTAGTTGCAGAGCCGGATATAGCGGTGCTCCTCCGCCCCCACCTCGTCGAGAGCCGCCCGCATGAGCCGGAAGTTCTCCTGGGTGGCGTAGGTGCCGCCGAAGCCCTCGGTGGTGGCCCCGTAGGGCACGTAATCGAGGAGGCTCTGGCCCGTGGTGCGGATGACCGCGATCACGTCCGCGCCCTGCCGGGCCGCGGCCTTGGCCTGGACGATGTCCTCGTAGATGTTGCCCGTGGCCACGATGACGTACAGGTAGGGGCCCTCCTTGTCGCCGTACTCGGACAAATAGGTGTTCCGCTGGG
>JAZRUD010000031.1:0-1222 GCA_045652385.1 Clostridia bacterium | reverse complement strand
GATCAAGTCCTGATCGGAGGTGTCGAGGGGCATGGGATAGACGTGGTTCTTGTGATCGTCCACCAGCTTGCAGCCGGGGGCGGCGGCGATAAGGGCGCGCGCCCGATCCACGGAGATCTTTTCCTTGGTCCTGAGGACCACGGACACGCTGTGGGAGCGCAGCACCGGCACCCGCACGCAGGTGCAGCTGACCTTCATATCGGGCAGATGCAGGATCTTGCGGCCCTCGTTCTGCATCTTCATCTCCTCGCTGGTGTAGCCCATGAACTGCTCGGACCCGATCTGGGGGATCACGTTGTAGGCGATGGGATGGGCGAAGGCTTTGGGCGCGTAGGCTTCGCCCTTGAGGCCCGCCTCGATCTCCTCCGTGAGCTCCCGCATTCCGGCGAGGCCCGCGCCGCTGACCGCCTGATAGGAGGAGGCGACCATGGTCTCGATGGGGCTCTCCTTGGCGAGGGGGGCGACGGCCACCAGGGTGACGATGGTGGTGCAGTTGGGGTTCGATATGATCCCTTTGTGCCACTTGGCGTCCTCGGGATTGATCTCGGGCACGATCAGCGGCACGTCCTCCCGGAGCCGGAAGGCGCTGGAGTTGTCCACGAACACGGCCCCCGCGTCCAGGATATGGGGCGCGAACCGCTGGGCGATATCGTTCTCCGCCGCGCCCAGGACCAGATCGAGGCCCGAAAAGGCGTCCTCTTTGGCCTCTGCGATGGGCACCTGCTCGCCCCTGAACGTGATCGTCTTGCCCGCGCTGCGTGCGCTGGCCAGAGGCCGGAGGCTCTTCACGGGGAAGTTTCGCTCCGCCAATATCTTCAGCATCTCCTGGCCCACCGCGCCGGTGGCGCCCAGGACGCCTACGTTCATCTGCTTCATCTTCGTTCCCTCCCTTTCGGTCTGGATTTATATATTATCGCACTTCAAAGAAGGTTTCACAAGGCCCAAATGAAAACGAAGCGTGAAGAATGCCCTGCTACAGCCGGTATCTCTCCTGCGCCGCACCGTTGTACAGGGGAACGAACAGCTCCGGCTTCGCGATGGCCTCGTACACCTTTTCCTTGCCATAGACGAGATCCACCAATCCCCACAAATAACAGCCGAAATAATAGGTCGGATACTGCCGGATCTCCCTGCCCAGGAAAGAGAACTGCTCATACCGGCTGGAAACGAGTTCTTTCACCTCATCCAGGGACTTTCCGACGCAATCGCGATAATCATTTCG
>JAZRUD010000030.1:0-5686 GCA_045652385.1 Clostridia bacterium | reverse complement strand
CAAAGGAGGAAAGGCCCATGACCCGTTCCGCGTATCTGTATCTGCTGTTGGGGCTGCTGCTGCTGACCGTCGCCCTGGCGGTGCTGCTCCCCCGTTTCCGGCGGGAGAAGGCGCCTGCGGGTCAGGGGCTCTACAGCGTGGACAGAACCAACTACTTCCCCTCCCCCTCCGGGGACGGACCCTGCCGCACCCGCTTCTACCCCACGGACGTGGCGGGCGCCGGCCGCCAGTGCCCCGGCGATCGGGAGATCCGCCGCCGGGAGAGCATCCGCCGGGAGGAGCGCTCATGAACGAAACCGAGTATCTGAAGCGGGTCAACGAGCTGCTGCCCCGGTCGAAAACGGGGCTCATGTGTTTGAAGGCCTTCCTGGTGGGCGGACTCATCTGCTGCCTGGGACAGCTTTTTCAGGACCTGGGCAGGATTTGTCTGGACCTTGACCGGGACCGGGCGGGGGCCCTGTGCTCCATCGGCCTCATCTTCCTGGCGGGGCTTCTGACGGCCCTGGGCGTGTTCGACCGGATCGCCGCTTTCGCCGGGGCGGGGACCGTGGTGCCCATCACGGGCTTCGCCAACTCCATCGTGGCCCCGGCCATGGAGTTTCGGTCCGAGGGCCTCGTCACCGGCACCGCGGCCAAGCTCTTCCAGATCGCCGGGCCGGTGCTGGTCTACGGCATCGGGTCCAGCGTGATCTACGGGCTCGTTTTGATCCTGTTCCGCATGGGATAGAAAAACGCCTGCACAGCATCGTTCTGCGCAGGCGTTTCTTGGATCTAAGGGATTACTGCTGGACGGCGCTGCCCCGGCCCAGCTTTTTGCCGGTCTGCTTGTCGAAGAGGATCAGGCCCTTGCCGTGGAAGTCGAAGCGCATGGGGCTGTTGGTCTTGTAGTCCACGCTCCCGAACTCCACGCTGGTGACCAGCTGCTCGCCCACCATCATCTGGACCGTGGTCTCCATGCCGGCGGGCAGGGCCGCGTAGACCTTGCCCTCCATGGTGCCGGAGCCCAGACGGATGAACTCGGGCCGCACGCCCAGCACCACGTCCTCGCCCTCGGGCTTGTCCATGGGAGCGTCGCTCTCGAAGAGGAAGTTCCCGTCCAGGGTGGTCAGCTCCCCGTGGGTCTCGTCCAGGACCCGGATCCTGGCGGGCAGGAAGTTCATGGTGGGGTTGCCCACGAAGTCCGCCACGAACAGGTTGGCGGGGTTGTTGTAGACCTCCAGCGGCGGATCGTACTGCTGCAGGACGCCTTCCTTCATGAGGCAGATGCGGGTGGCCAGCGTCATGGCCTCCAGCTGATCGTGGGTCACGTAGACGAAGGTGGAGTCGGTCTCCGCGTGGAGGCGCTTGAGTTCCGTCCGCATCTCCAGGCGGAGCTTGGCGTCCAGGTTGGAGAGGGGCTCGTCCATGAACAGGACCTTGGGCTTGGGGGCCAGGGTGCGGGCGATGGCCACGCGCTGCTGCTGACCGCCGGAGAGCTCGCTGGGATAGCGCTTCTCGAACTGCTCGATCTTCAGCATGGCCAGCATCTCGTCCACCCGCTGACGGATCTTGTCCTTGGGCCACTTCAGGTTCTCGAGGCCGAAGGCGATGTTCTGATAGACCGTCATGTGGGGCCACAGGGCGTAGTTCTGGAACAGGAACCCGATGTCCCGCTTGGCCGGGGAGATGTTGATGCCCTTCTCGGAGTCGAACACCACCGTGTCGCCGATGGTGATGCGGCCCTCGGTGGGGGTCTCGAGGCCTGCGATCTGGCGCAGGGTCGTGGTCTTGCCGCAGCCGGAGGGACCCAGCAGGGTGATGAACTCCCTGTCCTCGATCACCATGTTGAGATCGTCCACCGCGACGAACTTGTCAAACCGTTTCGTGACGTGTTCCAATATGATTTTCGGCATTTTCGTTAACCTCCTACACCTTTGTCGATGCTTGCGCCGGTGAGCTTGTTGACGGCGAACTGGATGACCAGCACGAAGATGATGATCAGCAGGTTGATCGCGTTGCTCGCCTGATTCAAACCGGTGCGGCTGTATTCCTGCAGGACCGTGGTGACCAGCGTGGTGTAGCTGGCGGCCAGCAGGACGAAGAGGCTCATCTCACGCATGCAGGAGATGAACGGGAGCAGATAACCGCTCATGAAGCTGGATTTCTGGATGGGGAACAGCACCCGGGTCATGCGCTTCCACCAGGGGATGCCCATGATGACGGCGGCCTCCTCGATCTCCCCGGAGAGCTGCAGCATGGCGCTGGTGCCCGTGCGGGAAGCGAAGGGCATGAACTTGATGGCGCCGACCATCAGCAGCAGGAAGAAGGAGCCGTCGAGCCAGGTGAAGCCCTTGGTGTACGACAACGCGAGGTACACGGCGCCGAAGCTCATGGAGGGGATCAGGTAGGGCAGGAACGCCAGGTCGGAGACCAGCGTGGCGGCCTTGCTGCCCCGCTTGCGGGCCACGGCGTAGCCGATGAGGATGCCGAAGGTGCCGGCGCAGAGGGAGACCAGAATGCTGAGCAGGAGGCTCCGGCCCATGGCCTTCCACATGGTGGCGCTCATCAGAATGCCGATGGTGTCGCCCTTGTTGCTGCCCTCGAAGGGCTCCTTGGAGAGCCAGTACCGGAAGGTGAAGCTGGACCAGTCGCCGGGGATCTCCAGGAGACTCTCCATGGCGAAGGAGACCAGGGGCATGATGGCGAAGAAGGCCACGATGATGACCAGGATCACCGTGATGATCTTCCGGGCCTTGCCCAGCTTGACCAGGGAGACCTGGCCGGATTTGCCGGTGACGGTGGTGAAGCTCTTGCGCTTGCCGGTGAACCAGTTGTTCAGCGTCAGAATGCCGATGGAGAACATCATCAGCACGATGGCGACCACGTAGCCCTGTCCCTTGGTGAAGCCCGTGTTGATCAGGTTCCGCATCTGGACGGAGATGGATACGAAGTTGTTGCCGGAGTTGATGGAGCTCTTGTTGAGGAAGAAGGGGACGGTGAAGGAGCTGATGGAGCTGGAGAACACCAGCAGCACCGTGCTCACCAAAGCGGGCAGCACGATGGGCAGCGTGACCTTGTAGAGGATCTTGAACCGGCCGGCCTTGAGGACCGTGGCGGCCTCCTCCAGATTGGCGTCCATGTTCCTCAATATACCGCCGATGAGGATGTAGGCGAACGGCGCGTAGTGCAGTCCCAAACTCATGGCGCAGGGCACCAGGCCGTAGACCATGGACTCCGGCACGCAGATGCCGGTGACGGACTGCAGGATGCCCATGCCCGCGTTGATCTGGGTGTTCTTAAAGAAGTTTTCCCAGAACATGGCCATGGACCAGCTGGGCATGATATAGGGGAAAACGAAAACGGTGGAGATGAATTTCTTGGCCGGCAGGTCCGATCGGGTGATGAACCAGGCCACCACGCCGCCGAACACCACGGCGACGACGCAGGCCAGCGCCGCCATCAGCGCCGACTGGCCGAGGGGCACCCAGAACTTGGTGCTGGCGTAGCTGTATTCCTTGCTGGTCAGAAGCTCGGTCCAATGATGGAACGTCCAGGAGCCATCCTCCACGCCGTCCTGACCGATCCAGATGGCCTCCTGATTGCCGTTGACCTTGAACGAACCGATGAGGAGCGTGCTCAGCGGCAGAACGACGGTCAGCAGCAGAAAGATCAGGAAGACGACGGTGATCACGTTGGCCGGTTTGGAGAAATAGGACCTGAGGCTGTTGCCCAGCGACTTTTGTTTGCGCATAAGCGGGCCTCCTATCTCCGAAAACATTCGGATCGTTCATGAATGGATCAGGGGAGGGCCGCAGCCCTCCCCTGCAGTCGGTGCCTTATTTGCTTTTAGGGCCCTTATTTGCCCGCCATCTGCATGTTGATGAACTTGACGGCAGAACGATAGGCGGTGTCGAGGTACTCCACGTCCTCCACCACGCACTGCTCTTTCCAGACGGCCAGCGCGGGATCGCCCTCGACGGAGGGGATCTTCTGGTTGCTGCTGTAGTAGCCCAGGATGCCGCCCCAACCGGCGTCGAAGCCCTCGGGCGAGAGCAGGTAGCGGATGAACAGGCAGGAGGTGTAGGGCAGCTTGGCGGTCTCGGGGATCAGCATCCACATGTTGTAGACGAAGCCGTCGAAGCCCTCCACGTCGTTGTTCCAGCCGGCGGCGGTGACGGTCTTGGTGTAGTACTGATCGGTGTCCTTATAGTCGTCCTTGTAGTACTCGTAATCCTTCAGCTTGCAGAGGCCCGCGAAGATGATGCGGCCGTCCCCGGCGTACTCGTTGATCTTCTTGACCTCGCTGGAGTCGGAGGAATGCCAGTAGCCCACGTTCTTGATGAACTCGGCCACGAACTTGTACCCGATGTTGTCGTAGCTCGCTTCGTCGTCGGCGGGGTTGTAGTCCTTGCCGAAGTAGCTCTTGTAGGCGGCGGCCAGCTTCTCGCAGGCGGGCTCGCTGGTGAGCATGATGAGGAAGTTCATGTTGATGTCCTCACCCAGGGGGCTCTGATAGGAGACGTTGCTCAGGCCCTTGAGGGTCGCGCCGTCCACGCCGGTCATCTGCCAGACGTTCTTGAGCTGATCCTTGCCCACGGTGCTGTTGTCGTACATGAAGACCTTGTTGAAGGTGACGCCCACCAGGGGGTTCTGATCGGACTCGGCGATGTCGAAATCCTCACCCTGGGGCACGTAGCTGAGAAGGAAGCCGGTGTCCAGCATGGCGTTCTTCAGGAAGGACGCATCCTGGATCATGACGAAGTCGGCGATGTAGCTGCCGGCCTTCTGGGCGGCGATGAGCTTGGGCTGATACTCGCTGCCCTTCTTGCTGTTGTACGCCGTGCGGCCGGCGGCGAAGGGATACTTCTCTTCGAACTTCGCGAGAGCCTTCTTGATGCCGGAGGTCAGGGAGTCGGCGTTGAAGGTCAGGGTGGGGTTGTCCTCCAGCTCCTTCTTGGCGGCGGCTTCCAGCTCTTCGATGGTCATGGCTTCGGCGGCCTTGATGGCGGTGGCCACGGGGCCAAGGTTCTCGGCGGGGGCTTCGGCCTTGGTCTCGGTCTTGGTCTCGGTCTGGGTTTCGGTCTTGGTCTCCGCCTTGGGCTCGGTCTTGGTCTCAGCCGGCTTGCTGCCGCAGGCGGCGAGGGCCAGCACCATGACGAGGGCCAGTGTCAATGCGAGGATACGTTTCATGCTTTTTTGTCCTTTCCTTTTGATTTTGGCTGTTGTTTCGGCATGTTCTGCCGTTAGTCAATCGTTCAGGCTTTCCCGGCGCTGCCGAAGACTTCCATGATGCGCTTGGCGACCATGTCCTCCACGGCGGTGCGGGCCGGTCCCAGGAAGGTGCGGCCGTCGAACTTGGCGGGGTTCTCAAAGAGCTGCCTGCGGATCTCGCCGAAGAAGCAAACGCGGATATCCGTGCCCACGTTGATCTTGCACACGCCCATGGCGGAGGCCTTGCGGAGCATGTCCATGGGGATGCCGACGGCTTCGGGCATCCTGCCGCCGTAGGTGTTGAAGATCTCCAGCCGATCGTGGGGCACGGAGGACGCCCCGTGGAGCACCAGGGGGAAGCCGGGCATCTTTTGGCCGATCTCCTCCAGAATGTCGAATCGGAGCTGGGGCTTCTGACCGGGCTTGAACTTATAGGCGCCGTGGGCCGTGCCGATGGCGATGGCCAGGGAGTCGATGCCGGTGCGCTCCACGAACT
>JAZRUD010000029.1:0-8429 GCA_045652385.1 Clostridia bacterium | reverse complement strand
AGATACTTAGGCGCGGCCAGCATCACGTCGGCACGCTGCTCGTGGATGGTCTGCATGAGGTCGGGGATCTTGGCTTCCAGGGCCTCCAAATCCGTCTCGTAGGGGATGGCGATGTCGCTGACCGCCCGGGAGATGTTGTCGGACCGGTTCAGGATGTTCTTCATCTCGGAGTTGTTGATGATCTTGATGTTGTCACCGGTGTCCACGATGGAGGTGGTGCGGATGCCGATCTCCTTCACCGTACCGCGAAAGCCGCTGACCTCCACGATGTCGCCCACGTTGTACTGATTCTCGAAGAGCAGGAAGACGCCCGTGACCACGTCGGCTACCAGGCTCTCCGCGCCGAAGCCTACGATCAGGGCGACGATCCCCACGCTGGCCACGATGGCGTTCACGTTGACGCCCAGGATGGACAATCCCCAGCAGAGAATCACCAGGGCCGCCACGTAGTGGAGGAGACTGGAAAGCAGGGAGATCATGGTCAGTCCCTTGCGCTCCTTGGGCTTGATGAGGCTCAGCAAAAAGCGAACGAGCTGGGCGGCGAACAGGACCATGGCGGCCATGGCCAGCACCTCGATGACGGGATGGGCGAAGACGAACCGGTTGACGAGGCCGAACACGAGGAAGGCCACCAAATACGTGAGCAGGGGTTTCAGGTTTTTCATGGGTATCTCCTTTTCGCTTGGTTCAGTTGGCGTAGGTTTTCACCAGGTTCAGGGCGATCTCGATACAGCGGTCCATCTCCTCCACGCACGCGTGCTCGAAGGGGCCGTGGAAGGCATAGCCGCCGGTGCCCAGGTTGGGACAGGGCAGGCCCATGAAGGAGAGCGTGGCCCCATCGGTGCCGCCGCGGATGGGCTGGATGAGGGGCTTCACCCCCGCCTGTTCGCAGGCGGAAATGGCGTTTTCGATCAGATGATAGTTGTCGGGGCGGATCTTCTCCACCATGTTCCTATACTGGTCCCGGATAGCGAGCTCGCAGGTGCCGGGGCCATACTTCTCGTTGAGGTACGACGCCAGATGCTGCAAGGTGGCCTTGCGGCTGTTGAACCGCTCCGCGCTGTGGTCCCGAACGATGTAGGACAGGACGGCCTTCTCCACGTTCCCCTCCATGTTCGTCAGGTGGAAGAAGCCCTCGTACATATCCGTATGCTCGGGCCGCTCCGCGCCGGGCAGTAGCCCATTGAACTCCATAGCCACCTGCAGGGCGTTGATCATCACGTTCTTGGCGGCGCCGGGATGGACGTTCCGGCCGTAGACGGTCACCTTGGCGGCGCAGGCGTTGAAGTTCTCGAACTCGATCTCCCCCGCCTTGCCTCCGTCCAGGGTATATCCGAAGTCACAGCCGAAGCCCTCCACGTCGAAGCCGTCGGGGCCGTGACCGATCTCCTCGTCGGGGGTGAAGGCCACGCCGATGAAACCATGGGGGATCTCGCCCTTTTGGAGGATCTCCACCAGGGTCATGATCCCCGCCACGCCCGCCTTGTCGTCGCCGCCCAGGACGGTGGTGCCGTCGGTGGTGATGAGGGTCTTGCCCTACAGATCGAGAAGGCTGGGGAACTCCCGGGGGGACAGGATGCGGCCGGAGTCGCCGAGAGGCAGATCGCCGCCGTTGTAGTCATAGACCAGAGTGGGTTTCACGTTCTCCCCGCTGAAGTCCGGGATGGTGTCCATATGGGCGATGAAGCCCAGCCTGGGCTTGTTTTCGTAGCCGGGGGTGGCGGGCAAGGATCCGTAGACGTAGCACTTGTCGCTGACCCTGGCGTCGGTCACGCCCAGGTCCTTGAGCTCTTTGACAAGAAGATTCGCCAGGTCGAACTGACGCTCCGTGGAGGGGTTCCTGACGAAGTCCTCGCTGCTGGCGGTGTGGATCTTGGCGTAGGTGATGAATCGTTCGTAAGCGCGCATGAGAACCTCCTTACTGTATCTTGGTCATGTCGCAGCCGTCCAGCCACTTGGCCGCAGCCTCGCAGGCGGCCTTCAATCCTGCGGGTTCGAAGGGATCGTTGAGGCCCGCAGCAGCCACCAGCTCCCGATAGGTCCGGGTGCCGGCCAGCTTCACGAGCTCGTAGTACCGCCGCCAAGACTCCGCCCGATCCTGCTGCATCAGCGCCCAGAACTGAAGCGCCACGGACTGGGCCAGGCAGTAGTCGATATAATAGAAGGGAGACTCGTAGATATGGCTCTGCCGCTGCCAGGCCTTGCCCTCGCCCCAGAAGGGCATATCGCCCAGCCGGATCCAGGGCATGTACACGGCGGTGAGCTCCGCCCACTTCTTATGGCGCTCATCGGGGGTCAGGTCCGGCTGCTCGTAGACGATGTGCTGGAAGTGGTCCACCATGGTGCCGTAGGGCAGGAACGTCAGGGCTCCCGCCAGATGGGAATAGCGATATTTATCCGCCTGGTCGCCGAAGAAATCCTCCGCCCAGGGCCAGGCGAAGAACTCCATGCTCATGGAATGGATCTCGCAGCTCTCCATGGTGGGGCTCTGCAGCTCCTCGGGGAAGATGTCCCGGGCGGTATATCCCGCAAACGCGTGGCCGCCCTCGTGGGTCAGCACCTCCACGTCCCCCTGGGTACCGTTGAAGTTGGCGAAGATGAAGGGGACCTTGTAGTCTGGGATGCCGGCGCAATAGCCGCCCCCCTGCTTGCCCTTCCGGCTCAGCACGTCCATGAGCTCGTTCTTGAACATGACGTCGATGAAGGCGGAGGCTTCCGGGGACAGTTCGTGATAGAACTTCTTCCCCGCCGCCAGTATGTCGTCCGCCGTTCCCTTCGGCTTGGGGTTGCCGGAAAGGAACCGGGGCGCCGTATCGGCATAGCTCAGGGGGTAGCTGACGCCCAGTCGCTCCGCCTGCTCCCGATAAAGCCGGTCTGCCAGAGGCACCACATACTTGACGACGGCCTCTCTGAATTTCTTCACGTCCTTCTCCGTGTAGCAGTTGCGGTTCATTCGGTCGTACCCGAGGGGCACGTAGTTCTCGTAACCCATGGCCCGGCCCATCTTCGTCCGAAGGGCGGTGAGCTTGTCATAGATGTCGTCCAGCTCCTGCTGGTGCTCGGTATAAAAGCCCGCCTGGGCCAGCCACGCCTTTTTGCGCACGGCGGGATCGGTGCTCTCCTTGTAAGGCCCCAGCTGGGCGAGATTGAGCACCTGCCCCTCGAAGGGGATCTGGGCGGAGGCGATGAGCTTGCCGTAGGCGGTGGTGAGCTTGTTCTCCTCCTGCATGTCCGGGATCAGCTTCGGATCGAAGGAACGAAGCTGAATGGTCATGTTGACGAACAGCAGGGAGCCATATTTCTTTTCGAAGTCGGGACGCCAGGGGGAATTGTACAGAACGAGGCACGCCCCTTGCCGGATCTCCTGGAGCTGAGGCGTGGTCTCGTCCAGAAATTCCTGCTCTGCAGCATAGAACTCGTCCTCCGTGTTCAGAGAGTGACGGATGAAGCACAGGGTCATGGCGGTCTCCACCCCGGAAAACGCCTTCTCCAGGGCAACGAAGGCTCGGTCCGCTTCCGCGAAGCTTTGGGCGTTCTTCAGCTCCTCGGTGTGCGCCTCGATCTTCTCCCTCAGAAAATCCACGTCCGGGCGAACATAGGGCATGTCGGAAAACAGCATGGTTTCTCCTCCTTTAGGTCGTTCCGCGTTTCGTTCGGATAGTTAAAATAGTATACACCTTTCGGGAAATAAAGACAAGTTCTTGAAAAAAAAGTCGAAGTTGTTTATAATGTGCTGTATATTTGGGGAGGTATGGTACATGCAGCGCATCGGTTTCGACCACGACAAATACGTGCAGCTCCAGTCCGAGCACATCCGCCAGCGCATCAGCTCCTTCGGCGGCAAGCTCTATCTGGAATTCGGCGGCAAGCTCTTCGACGATTATCACGCATCCCGCGTCCTGCCCGGTTTCCAGCCCGACAGCAAGATGCAGATGCTCCGGTCCCTCAGCGATCAGGTGGAGATCATCATCGTCATCAACGCCTCCGACATCGAAAAGAACAAGGTCAGGAGCGACCTTGGGATCACCTACGATCAGGACGTGCTGCGGCTCATCGACATCTTCCGGGATTTCGGCCTGTACGTGGGGAGCGTGGTCATCACCCGGTACGCCCGGCAGCGGGCTGCGGTCAGCTTCTCCAACCGGCTGGAAGCTTTGGGCGTCAAGTGCTATCACCACTACTCCATCCCCGGCTACCCCGCCGACGCCCAGCTCATCATGAGCGATCAGGGCTGCGGGAAGAACGATTACGTGGAGACCAGCCGCCCCCTGGTGGTGGTCACGGCCCCCGGTCCCGGCAGCGGCAAGATGGCCACCTGCATCTCCCAGCTGTACCATGAACACCTTCGGGGCACTCAGGCGGGCTACGCCAAGTTCGAGACCTTCCCTATCTGGAACCTGCCCCTGAACCACCCGGTGAACCTGGCTTACGAGGCCGCCACCACGGACCTTTCCGACGTGAATATGGTGGATCCCTTCCACCTGGAGGCCTACGGCAAGATCGCCATCAATTACAACCGGGATATCGAGATATTCCCCGTGCTCAACGCCATGTTCGAGCAGATCTACGGGGAGTCCCCTTACAAGTCCCCCACGGATATGGGCGTGAACATGGTGGGCTTCTGCATCAGCGACGACGAAGCGGTCCGCTTCGCCGCCCAGCAGGAGATCATCCGACGGTACTTCTCCGCTCTTATGAACAAAAAGAAGGGGTTCGCCGCCGAGGACGAGGTGGACAAGCTCCGCATCCTCATGAAGCAGGCGGGTTTGAAGCCCGAGGATCGGCCCCCGGTGGGACCCGCCCTCCGGCGTGCCCAGGAGACCGGCGGCCCCGCGGCGGCCATCGAGCTGCCCGACGGCCGGGTGGTCACGGGCAAGTCCTCGCCGCTGCTGGGCGCGGCGTCGGCCATGCTGCTGAACGCCCTCAAGGAACTCGCGGGCATCCGCCACGACATGAAGCTCATCTCCCCCGTGATCATCGAGCCCATCCAGCACCTGAAGGTGGACCATCTGGGTGGCCACAACCCTCGCCTCCACACAGACGAGACGCTGCTGGCTCTCTCCATTTGCGCCGCCACCAACCCCACGGCGGAGCTGGCCATGGAACAGCTGAGCAGCCTGCAGGGCTGCGAGATGCACTCCACCGTGATCCTGGCCGAGGTGGACGTGAACCTGCTTCGGAAGCTGGGGGTCCACTTGACCTGCGAGCCCGTGTACCAGACCAAGAAGCTGTATCATAAATGAACGCACACGAACAGAACCCGCTGCTTTCAGGCAGCGGCTTCTTTGCGCTTACGGCTAAATTGCTTCGATGGCGGCTGTCAACGCGGCGACGATCTGCTCCAAAGTCAGCGTGGGCAGGTCCTTCCCCGCCGCCAGCTCGGGGGTGGCGGGCACGTGGACGAAGGCGGCGGGCACGGGATCGTCGGACTGCTCCAGCTTGTAAAGAGCCGCATAGAGGAGGGTATTGCACACGAACCGGCCCGCGCTCTCGGAGAGCCGGGCGGGCACGCCGGCGGCCAGGATAGCCTCCGTCATATCCTCCACGGGCAGGGTGGAATAGAGAACCTCCGGTCCATCGGGGACCACGGGCCCGTTCTTTGGCTGGGAGCCCTCGTTGTCCGGGATGCGGGCTACGATCTCGTTGAATCCCTGCCGGTCCGGGGTCACCATGCCCCGGCTCCCCGCCAGGCCGACCATCAGCACCCCATCCGGCTCCACTTCGTCCATGGCTTCGAACAGGGCTTTGGGCGCGCCTCGGAAGGTGACGGGCAGCTCCCGCTTACAGAGCTCCCACTGGCCCACAATCTCCGGCAGGGCCTGCACCGCTTGCCAGGAAGGGTTAATCGCATCCCCGCCGAAGGGGGCGAATCCGGTGATCAACAAGCGTTTCATTATAATATCCTCCTTACTGCAGCCGCCAGCCTGTCCAGGGCTTTTTGAAGCACCCAGGCAGGGCAGGCCAGATTCAGGCGCTCGAACCCCACGCCCTCCGGGCCGAAGATATAGCCCTCGTCGAAGAACAGCTCCTCTTCGATCATGGCCTTCTCCAGCTCGTCCTTGTCCAAACCCAATCCCCGGCAATCCAGCCACATCAGGTAGGTGCCCATGAGCTCGAAGGGCGTTATGACGGGGATATGTCGGTCAAGATAGTCCTCCACCAGCTTCTTGTTTGCGGCCAGGACCGTTCGCAGTTCCTCCAGCCAGGGCTCCCCATAGGCGTAAGCCAGGCGGCAGCTTTCATAGCCCAGGGCCGTCAGCGTGGGATAGTGGCCCTCCTTCTTCAGCCGTTCCCGCAGGCCTGCGTCCGCCGCGAACAGGTTGGAGCACTGCATGCCCGCCAGGTTGAAGGTCTTGCTGGGGGCGGTGCAAATGACGGCGTTCTTCACGTATTTCTCAGGCAGGGTGCCCACGGAAACGAAGGTATATCCGGGCAGGATGAGATCCCCGTGGATCTCGTCGGCCACCACGACGACGCCGTTTCTCAGGCAGATCTCACAAAGGCGAACCAGCTCCTCCCGGGTCCAGATGCGGCCCACGGGATTGTGGGGGCTGCAGAGCAGGAACAGCTTCACGTCAGGCTTGGAGCAGAGCTTTTCAAACCGTTCGAAGTCGATGTCGTAGGTCCGCTCCCGCTCGACGAGGGGGCAGAAGACAGCTTCCCGCCCCTGCTCCTGGGCGGCGAAACGGAAGGGATGGTACACCGGGCTCAGCATGAGCACCCCCTCCCCCGGCTCCGTCAGGGATTTCACGATCTCATAGAGGGCGGGGACGATGCCGGGGCTGGTGATGAACCAGTCCTTTTCGGGTCGGAACCCGTGGCGGCGCTCCATCCAGCTTTGTACGGCGGTGAAATACCCGTCCGTGGGGCCGGTATAGCCCAGGACGTTGTGATCGAGGTAGGCTTTCAATCCCTCCACCACCTCGGGCGGGTTCAAAAACTCCATGTCCGCCACGCTGAGCGGCACGATCCTTCTGCCCACGTCGGGTTTCATCTGCTTCATGTGCTCATACTTGAAGGCGCCGGCGTTCCAACGATCGGGCAGCGTGGTAAAATCGTAGGCCATGAGCTTCCTCCTTCGGATTCGTATGGCATGAGTATAGCACAGTTCCCCGGGCTTGCAAAGAGGCGCATCCCTTTACGACGAACGGTTCATGATCTTCACCTAAGGATCGGCTACACGTATTATAGGCTTGAATAGGTAAAACTTCTTTTGACGCGGCGAAAAAAAGCAGAAGGTATGCCGGTCCGCACGTTGACCGGCATATCTTCTCAAAGTTCTTTCGGGCGTCGTTTCTTTCGGGAAAAGCTGAATAACTTCCGATCCTTCCCCTTTATCCGTTCAGCTGATACGCCGTCAGGTTCAGGTAGAAGGCGAAGCACAGCCAAAGGGTATAGGGCAGCTGCAGCCAGGCCGCAGGGCGGCTCAGGGGCCGATAACGGATCACGGTGCCGACGGCCAGGGCCAGCATGACCAAAAGGGTCACCAAGGCCGCCAGGCGCAGCGCCAAAGCAAAGAACAGCACCGGCCAAAGGAAGTTGAGGAGCAGCGTCCCCGCGTACAGCAGGTGCTGGTCCTTCAAACCCCGGGGGGTTGCCGTATAGATCAGGGCTGCGGACACACCCATAAGGATATAGAGGAGGGACCAGACGATAGAAAACACCACCGGCGGCGGGGTCAGCGGCGATTGGGGCAGGAATTGAAAGGCTTTCATGCCGTCCACGGACACCAGCGTGGCGAGGCCGCCCGTCAGCAGGGAGAGAAAAATGAAGATCACATAGGGCCAGAAATCACGTTTACGTTCCATAGCCCTATTCTACGCCGAACGCTGATGAAATATGCCTTTACTGCCGTGGAAAAAAGGTCCTGTAGGCGTCGAAGCCCGTGAACGCTCTGCTCGGCGTCATAGCTCAACAGCTCAGCGAAGGGCGTTAGGGATCGGGCAGGGCTCAACCCCCCTGCCCGCAGGGCTAAGTAGCTATCCAGCGTCTGCTGCCGACCCGCAATCACGATCCATTCGAACCGCTCCCCCTCCGGGATGTCCTTATTGGTCTCATGGTAATGGAGGAGGCCGTGCCGCTCGATGATCTGCTCCGCCTCCGGCCCCAGCGCTTCATACTCCTCTGAGCTCAGCGGCGGCGACAGGGCCAGCCGTTTGCAGCCTCCCGCCACACACTCGCAAAAAGCCGTCACCATGCCCAGCACAAAGGATCTCTTGTCCAGCATACGCTTTGCCCCCTTCCTCGGATGGCTACAGTATGCCCCGTTTTTGCCCCGGCTGTCAACCGCTCCTTTCTTGACGCCGCCGAACGGCCATGCTATAGTGAGGCCATGAACCGCTGGCAAATAGCGCTATACCGACTGTGGCAATGGACGTGGGGCCTGCCTCAGACCCTGGCGGGCCTTGCCATGGCCATCAAATACCGCC
>JAZRUD010000028.1:0-2019 GCA_045652385.1 Clostridia bacterium | reverse complement strand
GAGGTAGTGGACGTCGTCCCTGTCCCCGAACAGCATCCCCCTGGCCACGCCGGCGCTGTCGCCGAAGAGAGCGTCCGCCGACGCGCCCAGCTTCTCCCGCCAGCGGAGGGCCAGCCGCCAAAGGGGGTTCGCCCGGCCCTGCCGGACGACGATCTCCCCCGATCCCTGGGCCGCGTACAGCACGGTCTTCAAGCCCCGGACCGCGCCCTGATCGTCCGGCGTTACCCGCGCCCGGAGGGACAGGGCGTCGCCGTAGCCAAGGTCGGCTCTGAAGGGCACGGTGAGGGCCATCGCCCCCGGCACCCGCTGCCCGTCCAGGGTGATACGATCCAGGACCAGGTCGGTCTCGCCCCGCTTCTCTTCCGGAGCGTCCATCACCACGCCCGTGACCTGATAAAACCCGGGCGTCACGACGGCATAGGGCAGGATCGCGCCCCGCAGGAGCAGCAGCCCCAGCAGCAGGGGAAACGCGAAAAACGCCTTCCCCCGCCACAGCAGGAACGCTCCCGACCCGAGGGCGGCAAGGCCCAGCACGAGCAGCAGCCATCCGCCCAGGCGCACGGCCAGCAAAGCGCCCAACAGGGTCCCCGGGATGCCCCAGAGCATGGGCCGTTCGTTGAAATATCGACGCTGTTTCAGCCAATCTTCCATACGGGGCCAGTATACCGCAAATCCGCCATTCGGTAAAGAGCCGTTGACCCGCCCGGGCGAATATGGTATACTGCACCCATGAACGAGAGATTGAGACAAGTCATCGAAAACAGTCGCCGCATCGCCTTTTTGGGCGGGGCGGGCCTGTCCACGGAAAGCGGCATCCCCGACTTTCGCAGCGCGGACGGCATCTACAAGGCTCAGACCGCCTACGGCCACTCCCCGGAGGTGCTGTTGAGCCACGACTTCTTCTGGCGTCACACGGAGGTCTTCTACGATTACTATCGAAAGTTCCTCCTGTATCCGGAGGCCAAGCCCAACAAGGCCCACAAGGCCCTGGCGAAGCTGGAGCGCGACGGGAAGCTGACCGCCGTGATCACCCAGAACATCGACGGGCTCCATCAGGCGGCGGGCAGCCGGAACGTGCTGGAATTGCACGGCAGCGTCCATCGGAACTACTGCACCAAGTGCCGGAAGCCCTATTCCATGGAGTACATCCTGAAGAGCGAGGGCGTGCCCACCTGCACCTGCGGCGGCGTCATCAAACCCGACGTGGTCCTCTACGGCGAGGGGCTGGAAACGAAGACCCTCATCTCCGCTGTCACCCACATCCAGCGGGCGGACACCCTGATCGTGGGCGGCACCTCCCTGGTGGTCTACCCGGCGGCGGGGCTCATCGACTACTTCTCCGGCAAGGAGCTGGTGCTCATCAATTTGAGCCGAACCGATCGGGATTCAGACGCCACCCTCTGCGTCCACGAGAAGATCGGCGAAGCATTGTCCTTCCTGTTGGAAGATGAATAACTGAACGAAAGGGAACTGATCAATGGAAGAATGTACCCATGATTGCGCCAACTGCTCCGCGAACTGCGACAGCCGCGATCCCAGAAGCTTTATCGAACAGCCCCATCCCCTGTCCAGGGTGAAGAAGGTCGTCGCCGTGCTGAGCGGCAAGGGCGGCGTAGGCAAGTCCCTGGTCACCTCCCTGCTGGCGGTCAACACCCAGCGGGCAGGCTACCGGGCCGCCATTTTGGACGCGGACGTGACCGGCCCCTCCATCCCCCAGGCCTTCGGCATCCATGACAAGGCCACGGGCACCGAGGACGCCCTGTTCGCCTCCCAGTCCAAGACCGGCATCCAGATGATGAGCATCAACCTGCTTCTCCCCGACGAGACCTCCCCCGTGGTATGGCGGGGTCCCGTCATCGCCGGCGCCGTGAAACAGTTCTGGACCGACGTGGTCTGGAAGGACGTGGACGTCCTGTACGTGGACATGCCGCCGGGCACCGGCGACGTGCCTCTCACCGTCATGCAGTCCATCCCCGTGGACGGCATCGTGGTGGTCACCTCCCCCCAGGAGCTGGTGGG
>JAZRUD010000027.1:0-1361 GCA_045652385.1 Clostridia bacterium | reverse complement strand
CGTACTTCGAGGAAAAGCTGCCCGCCTTTACGCCCTTCGCCCCCGTCCTTCCGCCGGATCGGGCGTACGTGGACCGGGTGATCGGTCTTGGGCGGCGGCTGGGGTACAAGATCCGCCCGGGGAAGGTGTTCTGCACGGACTCCATCGCCCTCGAATACTCCCATCTGAACGAGATCAAAGCCTGCGGCGCGGAGCTCATCGAGATGGAGACCGCGATCTTCTACCGGCTGGCGGACCTGTTCGAGGTGCCCGCCGTGGCCCTGCTGGCGGTGTCGGACAACTCCGCCGTCGGCGCGCCGCTGCTGGGCCGGACGGAGCCCTGTATGGACTATCACGAAGCCCGGGGCTGGGTCATCCCCGACCTAATCTATCACATCGCCAAGGAGGACCTTTGACATGCTGCTCATCGAACCCGCCATGGAATACGCCGCGGACATCCGGGCCTATCGACAGGAGTTTTTGGACATCGAAGGCTCCATGGACGGCTGCGGGTCGCTGCGCCGGTGCGCCACCGTCGAGGAATGGATCGAGAAGTCCCTCCTGGGCAAGGACCCCGCCCACGCGGAGCCCGGCAGGGTCCCCGCCACCCAGTATATCTACGTGCGGGAGGAGGACGGCCGGGTGGTGGGCATGCTGCAGCTAAGGCACTGCTTCAACCCCTATCTTGAAAAGTACGCGGGCCACATCGGCTACAGCGTCCGCCCCAGCGAGCGCCGCAAGGGCTACGCCACGGCCATGCTGCGGGACGCCCTGCCCTACTGCAAAGCCCTGGGCCTCACGTACGTGCTCATCTCCTGCCTCACGGACAACGAGGGCTCCCGCCGCACCATCCTCCATAACGGCGGCGTCTACGAATCCACCGTCCACGAGCCGGAGCTGGACAGGGATTTGGAAAGGTATTGGATTCACCTTTCATAAGTTTAGCATTTCCTGCTTTTTCTTTTCAGTGAAAAGCAAAAGCGGCGGAAAAAGAGAAACGCAAGAAGGGGTAAAGCTTTCGCAAGAGAAGCCATACCCCTTCTTTAGTTCTTTTGGGCCCCTTATATAATTTGCCGCAAATGGTCCGGCGCCTATATCGGCAGCCCAGATTATCCGTTTGGCTATTTCCCCGCGGTGAACGGGATGTTCAGCTTCTGCAGCAGGGCCGTGACCTCGTCGTAGGCCGCCTTGATGGCGTGGTCGTCCCTTAGCTCCACGGCGGTCTCCGCTTTGTAGTCCTTGAGCAGGCTTTCCTCCAGCTGGGCGAGGGTCACTTCCGACCCTTCGTAGAGGAGCTTGTCCTCGTTGACGGTGACGGTCAGCACCCCGTCGTCGCGGGGGGCTGCGATCTCCTCCACCTTCTCCTGGACCGTTTCCAGGGT
>JAZRUD010000026.1:0-2116 GCA_045652385.1 Clostridia bacterium | reverse complement strand
TTCCAGCCTGATGCTGCGGTTCGCCTATGGCCATCGGAGCGTGCTGATCACCGGCGATCGGTATGCGGCGGACTGGGAAGGGGAGGATATCCCTCCCTGCGACATCCTCAAGCTCCCCCATCACGGGGACAGGAAGTCCATGACGGCCGCCCTGCTCGACAGGCTTTCCCCCTGGTGCGCGGTCATCTCCTGCGAGAACGACCCCAACGCCAAAAAGGAGCGGCCCAGCGAGGAGATCGTGGCCATGCTCCTCAGGCGGGTGCCCCTGGTGCTGTGCACCGAGAACCGGGCCATGGCCGCCCTGGCGGAAACCACCACCAACGGCATCCGCTTCGACATCCAGCCGGACGGTGCCGTAGCCTGCCGCCGGGAATGAAGGATTCACTCTTTGTCTTTTTCGGCAAAGTGAAATAACACAAAAACAAACAGGAGGCATACCATGAAAAAGCTACTTTCTCTCGTTCTCGTCCTGCTGATGGTCCTGGGGATCGTCGCCTGCGGAACGACCAAGCCCGCTGAAACGCCGGCCCCCGCCGCCACAGAGGCGCCGGCTGCCGAGAAACCCGCTGAAAAGCCTGCTGAAGCCCCCAAAGAGCCGGAAGCGCCGAAGGCGACCTTTGTGGCTCTGGGTCTGAACATCAAGAACAAGACCGGCGTCACCATGGACGAGGTGTACATCTATCCCGCGGGCGGCGACAAGGGCAACAGCGTGGTGGCCCCCGGCTGGCAGGACAAGGACGCCGACAAGGACAACTACGAGAAGAACATCTACATCGTCCGGGAGGCCGGCGTGCCTCTGGAGCTGCTGGTGGTCTTCGCGGACGGGAGCGAGGCCAAGAAGGACCTGGGCGTCCTGGAGATGTACTACAAGATCTCCATGAAGGACGGCACCGACCCCGCCAAGTGGGAGGTGGAGCTGGAGGACAAGGCCGAGGATCAGGCGAACATGGACGCCGCCGTGGCCCTGGGAAAGACCGCCGACAACTACTATCCCGGCTATGAGCTGATCCCCGTGGAGTTCAAGAACAAGACCGGCAAGAACATCGTGGAAGCCCGCTTCTACGAGGAGGGCGGCGATCCCGCGATCTACAACAACATGATCGACTACCTCTTCACCGCTGCCGGTGAGAAGATGGTGTCCCTCATGCCCGGCAAGGCCAAGGAAGGCGGCATGTACCTCTTCAAGTGCTTCCTCCGTCCCCATACCGACAACTATAACCTGTACGTGAAGTTCGACGATGGCACGGACATCACCTATCCCATCGAGGACTGGTTCAAGCCCGACGGCGACGGCCATCTGCCCAACGAGATCTCCCTGAAGAACGCCGAGGATAAGTACGACATCAAGGTCCAGTACGACGACGGCGATCCCGAGCCCCTGCAGTATCTGGCCGAATCCCTGGCGAAGGGCTACGTGGTGGATCAGTGGTATCCCGTGTACGAGGGCGCGCCCGCCGCTGACGCGGCCGCCGTAGAGGCCGCCCGCATCGAGCTCGCCAAGATCCCCGTGCCCGCCTCCGAGGAGGCCGAGGAGGAGCCCGCCCCCGCCGAAGAGCCTGCGCCCGCTGCCGAAGCCGCCGCGGTGCCCGAGGGCTACACCGGCCTTCGCCTGATGGTCAAGAACAAGACCGGCAAGGACATCGCCAAGATCTACCTGTTCCCCAACGGCGAGGACAAGGGCAAGAACATCTTCAAGACCCTGGCCGACGTGCTGCCCACCGAGGATGAGACCAAGGAGGGCAAGCCTCACGAGATCTACGCCTACGTGCTCCGGGAGACCGAGAAGCTGGGCGCCATGACCCTGCGGGTCCGCTACATTGACGACGCGGAGGAAGATTACGTGCTGGAGGCGCCCGTGGAGGACTACACCGTGTTCACCATCAAGGCGGATGAATTCAAGCAGAAGGTCAGCGACGACGGGGAGGACATGGCGGCCATGGACGCTCTCGCCGTGATCGGCGTGTCCACCGACGGCGTGGAGTACGGCCCGAAGGCTGAAGAGCCCGCCCCTGCGGCGGAGGCTGCAGGGGTGCCCGCCGGCTACGTGGGCTTGGCCCTCAACATCAAGAACAAGACCGGCAAGACCATCAACGAGGTCTACATCTACGCCAAGGAC
>JAZRUD010000025.1:0-4735 GCA_045652385.1 Clostridia bacterium | reverse complement strand
AGCCACGAGCTGGAGGACCGTATCCGAGCCCTGGACGAAAAGCTGGACGAAGGCCAAAAGCGGTTGCTGGAACTCCTTTCCCAGGTGGAGAGCCTCCAGAGCGAGATGAAGCTCAAGCAGGCTCGTCAGGAAACGCTGGCGAAAGAGCAGGAACGACTCCTTTTCGAGGCAGATGCCCAGGCCAAGGAAGCCGCGGAACGTCAGCAGACCCTGGATAGCCTCGGCAATCTTTCCGACGAGGAAAAGGAGGCGCTGCAGCAGCAGATCGAGACAGCCGGCAAAGCGCTGTCGGATCTCCAAGCGGCCTGTGATCAGGCGGAAGCAACGCTGGAGGAGAAAAAGAACCGGATCATGGAGGAGCTGAACCGCCTGTCCGATAAGAAGAGCAGCCTGTCCCGACTGTCTGCCCTGGAGCAGTCTTTGACGGAACGGACGGAGGCCATCCGTGTGGACATGGCAAAGGACGACGAGCGGCTGGAAAAGCTGCGAGCGGAGCAAGAACAGGCTAAAGCGGAACAGGAAAAGTTTGCTGCTCTGCAAGAGGACGGCCGCGAAGCCCTGCGCGAAGCCCGGGAGAATCACGCCAAGCTTTTGGCTGAGCAGGAAACGGAGGCGGACGCCCTGCGCCAGAAGGAGCAAGAAAGCGGCGCCATGTCCTCCCGTCTCCACGTTTTGGAGGAAATGGCCAGAAAGCGCGAGGGTTACCAGAACAGTGTGCGGCTGATCATGGACCTGGCGGAACGGGACGTGGAGCTAAAGCAGCGGATCGTGGGCGTGGTGGCGGAGCTCATCCATGTACCGGAAAAATACGAAGTCGCAGTGGGAACCGCCCTGGGCGGCGCGCAGCAGAATCTGGTGAGCCGGACCGGCCGCGACGCCAAATACATCATCGAGACCCTGCGGCGAAAGGAATTCGGACGCTGCACCATCCTGCCCCTGGACCTTCTTTCAGAGAACGGCGTTCGGGAAAAGGATCGCCACTTCCTGGGGGAAAAGGGCGTCGTCGGTCTGGCCTGCGACCTGATCCGCTGGGAAGAGGGCATGGATAAGGCCGTGGAATATCTTCTCGGCCGGACCGTGGTGGTGGAGGATCTTTCCGTAGGCGTCAGCCTCAAAGAGCGCTCCGGCGGCATTTTCCAGATTGTAACCTTGAAGGGCGACCTAATCACCCCCGGCGGCGCTATGACCGGCGGCAGCAGCCAGCGCAAAAGCTTCGGCATTCTGGGCCGGGAACGGGAGATCGCCGATCTAAAGAAGCGGTATGCCGAGCTGGAGAAAGAGCGTAAAGCCGCTGTGGACCGGCTGCTGGAGAAAAAACGGCAGGTTACCCTGGCTGCCGTACAGGTGGACGGCCTGGTCGCGGATCTGCACGACAGGGATATCGACCTCGAACGACAGAACGACAAGCTCAGCATCATTCAGCGGGACATCGAATCGGCCAGCGCCGACCTGGAAACGCTGGAGGAGGAACTGACCGCTACGAAGGAGAACGTCCGCTCCATTCAGGAACGGAAAGCTTTGCTCAACAGCGAGCAGACCGACCTGGAGGAACATGGGAACGTTTCCCGACAGGAGATCGTAGAGGAGAGCAAGGCGCTCTACGCGCTGCGCAAGAAACGGGACGAGCAGGCGGAAGCCCTGACCGAGCTCAGGCTTCGGCACACCGCCGTTATGAAAGAGGCCTCTGCTAGGGAAGCTGAACGGGAACGGCTCATGCGGGAGATCGAGCGCTGCGGTCAGAAGCGGGCGTCCCTGTTGGAAGAATCGCAGCGCACACAACAGGAAGCCGATACGGAGGCTCAAGCCCAGGTCGAACTGCAAATGCGCGTCGACGAAGCAAAAGCGGTCCTGTCCGCTGCCCAGCAGGAGCAGCAGAAGGTGGACGATCAACGGTCCGTCCAGAAAGAGGAGCTGCGGATCCGTCGCGACCGACGAGACGAGCTGTTGTCCAGCACCCGAGAGCTGCTGGACAGTCGGACCCGAACGGAGATGGCCCTGGGCAAGCTCCAGACGTCCCTGGAGCAGCAGCAGGATCGTATCTGGCAGAACTACGGCCTCACCTATGAGAACGCTCTGCAGCTGAGGGAGGATATCCCCATCACATCCAGCGGCCAGCGGGCGGCCAAGCTTAGGGAACAGATCCGCTCCCTGGGCACGGTCAATCTGGATTCCATCGAGGAATACGCCCAGGTCTCGGAGCGATTCGAAAATCTGAGCAAACAATACGACGATCTGACCCATGCAGCCCAGGACCTGTATACCCTGATCGAGAAGCTTACCCGGACCATGGAAAAGGTCTTCGCCGGAGAGTTCGATAGGGTCCAAAAGGAATTCAGGAACGTGTTCGTGGCCCTGTTCGGCGGCGGACATGCCGAGCTGCGGCTCAGCGATCCCAAGGATGTGCTGAACTGCGACATCGACATCATCGCCCAGCCCCCCGGCAAGAAGCTGCAGCTGCTAAGTTTGATGTCCGGCGGAGAAAGAGCCTTGACAGCGATCGCGCTGCTGTTCGCCATGCTGCGGGTCAAGAGTCCGGCGTTCTGCTTCCTGGACGAGATCGAGACCAGTTTGGACGAAGCCAACGTTAGCCGGTTCGCCGAATTCGTCCGTGATTACGGGAAGCAGACCCAGTTCATACTGATCACCCATCGCAAGGGCAGCATGGAGGTGTGCAACACTCTCTACGGCGTGGCTATGGAGGAGAAAGGCGTGAGCAGCATCGTATCCGCGAAATTTGAGGAGGCAGTCTGATGGCAAGTTTCTTTTCAAAGCTGAAGGACGGGCTCAAAAAGACCCGAAACAGCTGGTTCGACGCCATTTTCGGCGATGATCGGATCAGCGACGAGTTCTATGAGGAGCTGGAGGAGAGCATGATCCTGGCGGATATGGGCGTAGAAACGTCCACCAGCTTGGTGGAAGCCCTCCGCAAACAGATCAAGGAGGAGAAGCTCAAGAACCGGGGCGAGGCGCGGGAGGCGCTGATTTCCCTGATCGCCCAGCGCGTGGCCCCCGAGGGACCCTTCCCCCTGGACGAACAGGCGGGGGTCATTCTGATCGTAGGCGTCAACGGCGTGGGGAAGACCACCTCCATCGGCAAGATAGCCCATGAATACAAATCTCGTGGTCGCAAGCCCATGCTGGCGGCAGCAGATACCTTCCGGGCGGCGGCGGCGGAACAGCTTGGCATCTGGGCGGAGCGGGCCGGCGTACCCATGGTTCGTCATCAGGAGGGCTCGGACCCGGCAGCCGTGGTCTACGATGCCATTGCGTCCTATAAGGCCAAGGGATGTGATTTGTTGATCGTGGATACAGCGGGCCGTCTCCACAACAAAAAGAACCTGATGAATGAACTTTCCAAGATCCGCAAGGTCATCGACCGGGAGCTCCCCGGCGTACCCTGTCAAGTGCTGTTGGTGTTGGACGCCACCACGGGGCAGAACGCATTGGCGCAGGCTTTGGCGTTCCAAGAGGCAAGCGATCTTGACGGCGTGATTCTTACTAAATTGGACGGCACCGCCAAGGGTGGGGTGGTAGTGAATATCTGCAACACCCTCCATGTGCCCGTACGTTTCATTGGCGTGGGGGAGGGAATCGACGATCTTAAACCCTTCGACGGCCAGGAATTCGCCCAGGCGCTGCTTTGATATGACCGGATATATGGCCGAAATGCGGCGACTGGTGGGCCACAGGACCGTCATCCAATGCGCCGCCAGCGTCATCGTCATAGACGAGCAGGGGCGCCTTCTCCTGGGCAAACGCTCAGACAATTATCTGTGGGGCTATTCCGGCGGAGCCGTGGAAGTTGACGAGATTGTGGAAGACTGCGCGCGGCGGGAACTGCGGGAGGAAATGGGCCTGGAAGCTCAGGAACTCACTTTTTTCTGCGTCAACTCCGGTCCCGAAGCCCATTACATCTATCCCAACGGGGATGAGGTTTCCAACTTCGAGATCGTGTACATTTGCCGTCAATACACCGGCGCGCCGAAAAATGCGGACGGCGAGATGACAGAGTTGTGCTTCTTCGCACCCTCTCAAATCGATCTTGAAATGATCTCTCCGCCAATTCGCCCGGTTCTGAGAAAATACATAGAGCAATACAAATAACAAAAGAGGAGCGGTTTTTCATCGCTCCTCTTTATATGATCTTCTACTTTGCTTGGACCGTCAGCTTGCCGTTTCGGCAGCCCACAGAGATACGGGCGACGGAACCTTGCTGCTCCATGATCAGATCCACGATCTTATCCTCGACCTCTGTTTCGATGCAGCGGCGAAGATTCCTGGCGCCATACGTTTCAGAGTAAGACATCTTGGCAAGCTGCTGAGCTGCAGCCTCAGACCAGCTGAGCGTGATACCTTTCTCCGCCATGGAGGCTTTCAGTTCCTTCAGCAGGATGTGAGCGATTTTGGTCATGCTTTCCTCGCTCAGATGCTCGAAGCATATGACGTCGTCCAGTCGGTTCAGGAACTCAGGCCGCAGGAAGGACTTCAGGGCGTTCATAGCCTTGTCCTTGGCCTGTTCGTTGCTGGATCGGGCAAAGCCCATGGATCCGGCGCCCTTTTCATCGGAACCGGCGTTGCTGGTCATGATGAGGACGGTATTGGCGAAGTTCACCTTCCGCCCGTGGGCATCGGTGATATGGCCGTCGTCCAGGATCTGCAGCAGGATGTTCATCACGTCCGGGTGAGCCTTTTCGATTTCATCGAAGAGGATCACGCAGTAGGGGCGGCGGCGCAC
>JAZRUD010000024.1:0-4085 GCA_045652385.1 Clostridia bacterium | reverse complement strand
GCCTCCCGCCACCCATAGCGGTATAAAAGGAACAGGACCACTATATTCGGCAGCCCCACCTTCACGCCGGGCACGGCCACCAGGGGCGGCAGCAGGCTCCCCACGTAGGACAATATGAGGGCCAGAGCCACGGAAAGGCCCAATGCGGTCAGCTTCCTCGTCTTCATGGGCCGGTGACGGCGTCCAGGCCGGACGCCCCTCCCGCGATCCGCACCGCCAGCTTATGGGGCAGGCACACGATGCTCTGTCCCGCGTAGCGGATCTTCCCCGTCTTCACGCATAAACGGTTGGGGCAGTCGGCCTCGCGGAGCCAGACCTCGCCCCCTTCGATCACCAGAAGGTTATAGCCCTCCTCGCCCTCGATCCGCACGGTCCGGTCCTCCGTAAGGGCGTAGCGGGCGGTCTCCCGTCCATCCTGCTCCACGATCACGGCCCCGCCGCCCCGGCGAAGCGCCAGCCACAGGCCGCAGAAAATCAGGGCCGCCAGCAGGCACCCGCCGATCAGATATAGATCGCCCCGCTTCGGAGCGGTTTTTTTGCGTCCGCCGTCCATGAATTTTTCCTTCGGAAACAGTATACTATAGAGCGGCCCGGATTTCAAAGAAAAAAGAAATCGTATATTATACCTTGACAAGCGGGCGGAAATGGGGTAAACTGCATCTAATTTCATACCGAAAGGCAATGAAGGGAAGAGTATTCGATCAGGTACGGCCAAGAGAGCCCCGGTGAGGTGGAAGCGGGGTGCGGATGGATCGAGGAACATGGTCCCGGAGCCGCGCAGGCGAGATGTAGTTTGCGACGGGTGCGCCCGTCATCGCGCAGAAGAGTGATGGCTCTTCGTGAGGCGTTCCACCGTGAGGTGAACGCGAAATCAAGGTGGTACCGCGATATTATCGCCCCTGACGTATATTTGTCAGGGGCTTTTTATTTAGCCTTCCCCAAGCAAAGCGCAGCTTTGCAGGGAAGGGGGACCGCCGAAGGCGGTGGATGAGGTGTATATGGAGAGAGAGGAATAATCAGGACGAGATGGGTAATCCGATCATAGAATTGAAGGGCATTACCAAGGTTTTCGGCACGGGGGACGGGGCCGTCACCGCGCTGAAGGATGTGGATCTCACCATCGACGAGGGGGAGATCTTCGGGGTCATCGGTCTGTCAGGCGCGGGCAAGAGCACCCTGGTGCGGTGCATCAACCTGCTGGAGAAGCCCACGGCGGGCACGGTGATCGTGAACGGCAGGGAGCTGACGAAGCTTTCCGAGAAGGAGCTCCGGGCGGAGCGGCGGAACATCGGCATGATCTTCCAGAGCTTCAACCTGCTGCAGCAGCGGAGCGTGCTGGACAACGTGTGCTTCCCCCTGCAGCTGGCGGGGGTGCCCAAGAAGGAAGCCAGGGCGAAGGCCGAGAAGCCCCTCGACAGGGTGGGCCTTTCCGAGAAGAAGGACGCCTACCCCGCCCAGCTCCCCGCCGGCCAGTGCCAGCGGGTGGCCATCGCCCGGGCCCTCAGCACGGACCCCAAGGTGCTGCTCTGCGACGAGGCTACCTCCGCATTGGACCCCACCACCACATTGTCCATCCTGGACCTTTTGAAGGAGCTGAACCGGGAGCTGAACGTGACCGTGGTGGTCATCACCCACGAGATGAAGGTGGTGGAGGCCATCTGCCACCGGGTGGCGATCCTGGCGGACAACCACGTGGAGGAGCTGGGCACCGTGGAGGAGATCTTCCACCGGCCCAGGAGCATGGCGGCGCGGCAGCTCATCGTCCCGTCGAGCCAGGTCCCGCCCAAGGAGAGCTTCGGCGAGGGAAGGTTCCTGCGCATCACCTTCGACGGGCGGGAGCGGACGGACCGGCCGTTGGTGGCGGAGATGGTGCTCAAGACCGGGGTCCCGGCCAGCATCGTGTTCGCCGACACGCGGAGCTTGAACGGCCGTCTCTACGGGCAGATGATCCTGCAGGTGCCCGAGGACGACGCGATCATAGAAAACATGCTGGAGTTCCTTCGCGGGGCGGAGGTCTCCTTCGAGGAGGTGATCTAAGTGCAGTTGACCGAAATGCTTTCCCTCATCGTGAAGGGATTTTGGGAGACCCTCTATATGACCCTTGGGTCCACGCTGGTGGCCTACGCCGTCGGCCTGCCCCTCGGTTTGCTGCTGATCCTGACGGATCCCCAGGGGCTGCGGCCCATGCCGGTGTTCAACCGGGTGCTGGGCGTGGTCATCAACCTTTTGCGGTCCGTGCCCTTCATCATCCTGCTGGTGTGGGTCATGCCCGTGACCCGGGCCATCATGGGCACCACCATCGGATCGAAGGCGACCCTCTCCCCCCTGACCATCGCGGCGGCGCCCTTCATCGCGCGGATGGTGGAATCCTCCGCCCGGGAGGTGGACCGGGGCGTCATCGAAGCGGCCCTGTCCATGGGCGCGTCCCCCGCCCAGGTGCTCCTCAAGGTGATCCTGCCGGAGGCGAAACCCTCCCTCATCACCGGCGCGGCCATCGCCGTGACCACGATCCTGGGCTACTCGGCCATGGCGGGCATCGTGGGCGGCGGCGGTCTCGGGGCCATCGCCATCAACTACGGGTACTATCGGAGCAACAGCCAGGTCATGCTCATCATGGTCATCCTGCTGGTCCTGATCGTTCAGATATTCCAGGAAGCGGGCAGCCGGATCGCCCACAAGTCCGACCGCCGCGTCCGCGAACAAAACTAAAATCATCTATCATGTAAAGGAGATACAACCATGAAAAAGATCATCGCCATCATCGTCGCCCTCGTCCTCGTCCTCTCCTTCGCCGCCTGCGGCAAGAAGGCCGCCGAAAGCAAGACCGTCAAGGTGGGCGCCAGCATCACCCCCCACGCGGAGATCCTCCGCGAAGCCGCCAAGCTCCTCGAGAAGGAAGGCATCAAACTGGACGTGGTGGAGTACACCGACTACGTCCAGCCCAACACCGCCGTGGAGGACGGGAGTCTGGACGCCAACTACTTCCAGCACACCCCCTACCTCAACACCTTCAACGCCGAGAACAAGACCCATCTCGTTTCCGTGGGCTCCATCCACTATGAGCCCTTCGGCATCTACGCGGGCAAGGTGAAGGCCCTCAGCGACCTGCCCGACGGCGCCAAGATCGGCGTGCCCAACGACGGCAGCAACGAGACCCGGGCCCTGCTCCTTCTCCAGCAGGAGGGCATCATCCAACTGAAGGACGGCATCAACGCCGCCTCCAACGCCACCAAGCTGGACGTGGTGGAGAACCCCAAGAACATCGACATCGTGGAGATGGAGGCCGCCCAGATCTCCAAGGCCCTCGCCGATCTCGACTTCGGCGTCATCAACGGCAACTACGCCCTCCAGGCCGGCCTCAACGCGGGCACGGACGCCCTCGCTGTGGAGGACGCCTCCGGCTCCGGCGCCCAGACCTACGCCAACATCCTCTGCGTGAAGGAGGGGAACGAGAAGAACGAGGCCATCCAGGCCCTCTTCAAGGCCCTGACCAGCCCCGAGGTCAAGGACTTCATCAACAAGACCTACCAGGGCGCTGTGGTACCAATCTTCTAATTTGAATGGGGCCGTTAAGAAACTCTTAACGGCCCCCTCGATATAAACCCCTGCGGGGTTTTGGATATACCTCTCGGTGGTATGGCAACGCCATACCGCGCGGGAGCTTCGATGTAGCTTCGCTTCGATGTGTCTGCGGACATGCAGGGGTTTATATCACATCGAATCGGCGCGCAGCGACGATACATCGAATAGCCGCGCAGCGGATATACATCGAGCTGCGTCAGCAGCACATCGACAAAAAACACGATCCTTTTACAGCAGGACTTCTTTCGATGGTTTCAGTCAGAAAGAAGTCCTGTTTCATTTACGTTTGTTGCGATTGGGTTTTATCGCCCCCTGTTTTGCGGACGATGTTATCTCGCTGCAGGAACGCAAACGCCTTCGTTTGCGTCATTTTTCAACATTTTAATAAGAAAAGCCCTTGCGCCGGGGATTGAAAAAATGTATACTGATTATACTATGGGAAAGGGTAACGATTCAATCAAATACAACCGATCCTACCCGGAGTTCAACGGGCTCGGAGAGGG
>JAZRUD010000023.1:0-1382 GCA_045652385.1 Clostridia bacterium | reverse complement strand
TTTGCGAAAAAACAAACTTTTTTTGAGCTTTTTTCGCGGCGTTGTGTGTGTCTTGTTCCTATATATACAATATGTTGTAACTCAAGCGAGGTGTAGCCGAGCGCAGAGCATCCCCGCCGCAGCGGTACAAAAAAAGAGAGCCGCATCGCGACTCTCTTTTTTTTATCTCTTACTCGATGACCTTGGCCACGACGGCGGAAGCGACGGTACGGCCGCCCTCGCGGATAGCGAACCGGAGGCCTTCCTCCATGGCGATGGGCGTGATCAGCTTGATCGTCATCGTCACGTGGTCGCCGGGCATGACCATCTCAACGCCCTCGGGCAGCTGGATGGAACCCGTCACGTCCGTGGTCCGGAAGTAGAACTGGGGACGGTAGCCGCTGAAGAACGGGGTGTGACGGCCGCCCTCTTCCTTAGTCAGCACGTACACCTGACCCTCGAAATGGGTGTGGGGGTGAATGGTGCCGGGCTTCGCGACCACCTGGCCGCGCTCCACCTGGTCACGGTTGATGCCGCGCAGCAGGATGCCGATGTTGTCGCCCGCGATCGCCTGATCCAGGAGCTTCCGGAACATCTCGACGCCGGTCACGACGCTGGTCCGCTTCTGCTCTACCAGACCCACGATCTCCACAGGATCGCCCACCTTCACGGTGCCGCGCTCCACACGACCCGTGGCCACGGTGCCGCGGCCGGTGATCGTGAACACGTCTTCGACCGGCATCAGGAAGGGCTTGTCGGAGGCACGCTCCGGCGTGGGAATGTAGGAATCCACAGCGTCCATCAGCTCATAGATGCACTGGCAGGCGGGGCAGGTCTTGGCGTTCTCGCCGGCGGTCAGGGCCTCGAGAGCCTGCAGGGCGGAACCACGCACGATGGGGATATCGTCGCCGGGGAAGTCGTAGCTGGAGAGCAGCTCCCGCACTTCCATCTCCACCAGCTCCAGCAGCTCGTCGTCGTCCACCTGATCCACCTTGTTCAGGAACACGATGATGTAGGGCACGCCGACCTGACGGGCCAGCAGGATGTGCTCACGGGTCTGGGGCATGGGACCGTCCGCCGCAGAAACCACCAGGATCGCGCCGTCCATCTGCGCGGCGCCGGTGATCATGTTCTTCACGTAGTCCGCGTGGCCCGGGCAGTCCACGTGGGCGTAGTGACGGTTCGCCGTCTCGTACTCGACGTGGGCGGTGTTGATCGTGATGCCGCGCGCCTTCTCTTCGGGCGCCTTGTCGATCTCGTCATACCGCATGGCCACCGCTTCGCCGGACTGGGCCAGCGTCATGGTGATCGCCGCCGTCAGAGTGGTCTTGCCGTGGTCGACGTGGCCGATCGTGCCCACGTTGACGTGGGGCTTATTCCGTTCAAATTTCGCTTTTGCCATT
>JAZRUD010000022.1:0-1715 GCA_045652385.1 Clostridia bacterium | reverse complement strand
ACTTTGTTTTCCACCAGTCTGGGCCCCGCCTCCGCTTCGCTTCCAGAGTCCGCCTATAAACCTTCGGTTTTCCGGGCGGCGGACCCTGCAATGTGTCAAATCCACCGCGCATGTCGCTGGATTTGACGGATTAGAAGCCGCACGTTCTTCCTTCGCTTATCGAGCGCGCGCGGCTACACCGCGCTTGTGTTTATCGTTGTAAAACAGAATAGTATGTGACCGCAGGGGGCAGAAGTGTTCCCTTGCTTTTTCTATGTTCTTTTCAGCATTCAGCCCTGGTTTTCCAGGGCGGCCCGCACCCGGGCGATCAGACCGTCCCGGTCCAGAGCGCTCAGGTCCGTGGTGTCCACCGTGAGCACGGGTCCGTCCCAGTTGACCCGGCCCATCCCCCGGTCGAGATACCGCCGGGCGAAGCCCTCCCGTTCCATGGGCGACACGGCCGGATCCCCCGGCAGGGGCGGATACCGGTCCGACAGAGCGTGGCCCGGGTGGCGGGTATGGGCGAGGTCCCGCTCCAGATACCGTGCGTAGAGCGTCTCCTCGTCGGCGGTGAGCAGGACGGTGGCGCTCCGGGGTCGGCACCGCTCCTGCAGCGAGCGCAGCGCTTCCCCGGCGGCGGTGTCGAAGTTGTTGTCCAGGATGACGCTGCCGCCTGCTGTCAGGATATCCTCCGCCGTCTGCAGCAATATCCGGGCGGCCGCGGCGTCCAGCCGCCGCTTCTCCTCGTGGCTCTGAAAGCCCAGGGTGTCGAAAAGACATTCCTTGATGCGGTCCTTCTCCAGGATCGGGTAGGGAAAGGCGGTTTGCAGGGCCCGGGCCACGGTGGATTTGCCGCTGGCGGGCAGGCCGGACAGGATGATGAGGTCCACGGATCTTGGCGCTCCTTTTTCTCGTCTGCATCCCATGATACCCATGGGGCGGGGATTTGTCAATTCCGCCGCCGCCGGGAGAAAAATGCCTTGACAGGGAAAAAGCGCCGTCATAAAATTATTAGGCAAGATCGTGGCCGATCGGCTGTTCCCGGGAGAGGATCGGCGGATCGAGAGGAAAAAGGAGGGTACGGCATGGCGTTAGTCACGACAAAGGAAATGTTTCGGAAGGCCTACGAGGGGGCCTACGCCGTCGGCGCGTTCAACGTGGACAACATCGACATCATGCAGGGCGTCCTGTCCGGCGCGAAGAAGGTCCAGTCCCCCGTCATCGTCGCCTTCAGCGAGGGCGCGCTGAAGTTCATCCATCCGGCCTACGTCCGCAAGGCGGCGGAGGCGGCCGCGGAGGAGATGGACATCCCCTTCGCCATCCATCTCGATCACGGCAAGACCGTGGAGCTGTGCAAGCAGTGCGTGGACAACGGCTTCACCTCCGTCATGATCGACGCTTCGGCCTGCGACTTCGAGAAAAACATCGCCCTCACCAGGGAGGTCGTCGAGTACGCTCACGACAGGGGCGTGGCGGTGGAGAGCGAGCTCGGCGCCATCGCCGGCATCGAGGACGATATCGCGGTGGACGACAAGTACGGCCAGTTCACCCATCCGGACGACGCGGTGGAGTTCGTGGAGCGCACCGGCATCGACTCCCTGGCCATCGCCATCGGCACAGCCCACGGCGCCTATAAGTTCAAACCCGGCCAGAAGCCCCAGCTCCGGTTCGACATCCTGGAGGAGATCGGGCAAAAGCTCCCCGGCTTCCCCCTGGTCCTTCACGGCGCTTCCTCT
>JAZRUD010000021.1:0-1116 GCA_045652385.1 Clostridia bacterium | reverse complement strand
CCTTCTGAAGTTGGAATACGAGGGAGAGCGCCTCATAGCGGTCACCCGGAACGGCAAACGGGAGGAGCGCTGATGGAGACCAAAAAGACCCCCAAGGGCCCCGAGAGCCGCTGTGAGACCTGCGTCTATTTCGATTACGACGAGTTCTATGGCGAGGAGGTCTGTCGGGCAGACCTGGACGAGGACGAGAGCGTGGATTTTATGGTAGGACGGACCAACCGCTGCCCTATGTACCGCTATTACGACGAGTATAAGAGCGTCCAGAAGCAGAATTAACGGGAGGAAGCCTCCTCCGATCTATCGTATCCAAACAAAATCGGCAGAAGAAACATTCTTCTGCCGATTTTTCTTGCCGGGTCGGTGCGACGGCCCCATCGGGCTTCTTCTTAGGAGAGGGTTCTGCTTTCAGAGGTTTAAGCCGCCGGCTCCTCCGCTTTCGCCTCCGTCAGGCGGATCAGCGCCACCGTCATGTCGTCGTGGCGGGCGTGCTTCTCCTTGGCCTCGTCCAGAATGCGGCGGGCAATGCGGGAGAGGGGGGCGACGGGGTCGATGCCCTCGGACAGAAGGGCCGGGAGCCAGCCTCCCTCCTCCAGTCCTTGGCTGACCCCGTCGCTGATCATCACCACCAGATCCCCCGGTAGGAGCGCAAAGCGGATCTCCTCGGCGGTGATCTCCCGGGTGATGCCCACGGGGAGGGTGGAGGCGGCGAGGCGGAAGAGCTTCCCCTCCCGGAGGATATAGGAGGCGGCGGCTCCGCTCTTGATGAAGGAGGCCTCCCCCAACAGCAGATCGATCTCCAGCAGGTCCACGGTGGCGAAGCACTCGGGGGTCTTATGGCGGATGACCTGATTCAGCATGGGCAGAACGGCACGCACGGGGTTTCCGGCGGCCAGGAGCTTTTCGAGGAAGATGCAGGCGATGCGGGAGGTCACGGCGGCATCGGTGCCGCTTCCCATCCCATCGCTGAGGAGGGCGTAGACGTAATCCTCCCGGTTTCGGAAGACCACGGCGCTGTCGCCGTTGGCGGGCTCGTCCTCCTTGCGGAGGGAGGCCCGGGCGCTCTCATAGGCCAGCACCGGAGCCGTATGGGCGGTCATGGTGACGTAGCGGTTCTCC
>JAZRUD010000020.1:0-3505 GCA_045652385.1 Clostridia bacterium | reverse complement strand
CAGTTTGTTCAGCTTCTCTCTCATTTCCTCTCCACCCACGCGACCCTGTCGAGGCCGCATACGTCTTTCAATATCTTTGCGCCGGGGAACAGATTCTTCACCGCTGCCCCCTGGGTATGCCCGATCTCCAGGAGCAGCAGCCCCCCGGGGCGCACATGGCTTTCCCACGCCGCCGCCAGCCGCCGATAGAAGCTCAGTCCGTCCTCCCCGCCGTACAGCGCCAGGGCCGGCTCATAGGTCAGCTCCTTCTGGCAGCTCATCATCTCAACAGCGGTCAGATAGGGCGGATTGCAGGCGACAAGATCGTAGGCCCCCGGCACCTGAGCGAACAGGTCGCTCTCATAGAATACGCCGTCCACGCCGCTGCGTTCCGCGTTCCGTCGAGCCAGGGACAGGGCTTCTCTCGATATGTCTGCGAAGGCCACCTTCGCTCCGCCAAGCTTTGCAAGGCTCACGCCGATGCAGCCGCTGCCGCAGCACAGGTCCAGGATTGCCGCCCCAGACCGCAGCTTCAGCCAGCCCAACGCCGCCTCGCACAGGGTCTCCGTGTCCTGGCGGGGGATCAGAGCCCCCTGCTCCACGAAGAAAGGCAGGCCCATGAATTCCCATTCCCCCAGGATATACTGGAGGGGTTCGCCGCTCAGTCGGCGCTCCACCGCCTGACGAAGCCAGGCTTCGTCCGTCGAGGCTTCCAGCAGGAACTTGGCTTCGATCTCCGCCTCCTCCCCCGCCGCCGGGCGCAGGGCGTCGACAAGCTCACGCCGATTCATCCGTTTTCTCCTGGGCAGCCGTTGTTTCCTCTGTTTTGTCGTCCGCCCGCACGTCGTGGTCCGGCGGGTCCATAGCCAGGTTGAAGGCCGCCAGAGCCACCTCCACCATGTCCGCCGTGGGCTCGGCGGTGGTGATATGCTGCAAGGCAAGGCCCGGGGCCCGCACCAGTCGGGCCAGCCACCCGTCGGAGGCAGCCGCCGCTTTCAAGACCTCATACGCCAAGCCTGCCACCAGGGGGATGAACAGCAACCGGGTCAGCACCCGGGGCAGGAAGGCCCGCACGGGGATGCAGGCGAAGAACAGGATGGACACCATCATGACCAGGAACAGGTAGTTGGTGCCGCACCGGGGATGGAGCCGGGTATAGTTCAGAATGTTCTCCGGGGTCATATCCCCTTCGGCCTCGTAGCAGGCGATGGTCTTGTGCTCGGCCCCGTGGTACATGAACACCCGGTGGATGTCCTTGATCCGGGAAACAGCCAGCAGGTAGCCGATAAATATGAGGAGCCGCGCCACGCCCTCCAGCAGGCTCACCAGGAACCCGCTTTCGATCTTGAAGAAGCTCACCACCAGGGAAGGCAAAATCACGAACAGGCCTACGGCCAGCGCCGCCGCCAGGACCACCGCCACGGTCATGGCCATGTCCCCCGCGGACTTGCCCAGCTTCTTCGACAGCCACTTTTCGAATTTGGAAGGCTCCTCCTCCATGGCGTCCCCCAGGAGTTCCGCGCTGCGAGTGGTGATTTTCATGCCGCCGCTTAAGGCCTCCACAAAGGCGTACACCCCCCGGACCACCGGCCAGGTGGGAAAGGTCCCCTTCTCGTGCTTGTTCTTGTTCTGATAGTATTCGGTGACGATGGTGCCGTCGCTTTGGCGCACGGCCAGGGCAGTGCCGTTGGCCGGATTCTTCATCATGACCCCTTCCATGACGGCCTGACCGCCTACGGAACATCTCTTCATAGGTCCTCCCTCCCCGGCCGAACGAACGGCAGGGCATACTCATTTAAATATATCATAGCATAGGCGGCCGCCTGTCGCAAGCGCCCCGCGAAAAAAGCGCCCCCGCGAAGGGAGCGCTCATGAGAAGCGGTATCGTTATGACAGGCGGATGAAGAAGATGGTCTGATCCCCCCGGCTCCCCACGACCAGCATGTCGCCGAAGATGGCCGGAGAGGCCTCGAAGTTGCTGCCGTTCTTGGTGGGGCTGATCTTGTCCAGCACGGTGCCCGTGCGTCCATCGATGAGGAAGATGTCCCCGCCGCTGTCCGCCTGGACCAGATACCCGTCGCCCTTGCTGTTATAGAAGATAGCCGGGGACGACCAGGCGTAGTGCTCCATGGGCATGGTCCAGGCCGCCTCCATGGTGTCCTTGTAGAGGGCTACCAGCGCCCCTTTATCCTTGCCGTTGTATCGGGCGAAGGGCACGAATACGAGATCGCTCAAATTCTTCTGCCCCACCGTCGCCGTGGCCTGGATACCGCCGGACACACCGGAGACCGTCTCCACCGTCAGCTGATATTGGCCCGCGATCTCGCCGGTCATGGCGTTGATCTTGAAGAAGGGGGTCACGCCCTTATGAGCGGAATCCTGGGTGAAGTGGAGGGAGGTGCCCACGTACAGGTACGCTTCCGTCTCTGAAATCACCTCCAGCACCGGGGAAGCGTTGGTGTCATCCTTGGTGTCGGCGATCCACTTGATCTGCATGGTGTTGAGGTCGATGCACTGGAAGAGGCCGTCGTTGGAAGCAAGATAGATGAACCCGTTCCATACGGAGGCGCTGCCCTCGTAGCCCAGCCACTTGTGGGAGGAATCCGCCTTGTCGATCTGGTCGTAGGAGTTGTTGCTGTCGTACCGAAGCTTGACGATGTGGGAGGGGTTCACCGTGATGGTGCCGCCCCGGGCGTCGAACACCGTGTTCAGCTTCATGGTGTAGAGGATGCCCGTCTCCGCCGGCCAGATCAGGGTGTCCGTGGCCTCATCCACCAGGGGCGCGCTGTCGTAGGCGTTCCAGTTGCGCACGGCGAAGGGCTCCTTGCCCTGGATGCCGAATTCGTAGAGCTTGCGGCCGTCGATGAGGGAGATGATCATGGCCCGGGACTTCTGGTCCTCCTCCTCATATTCGTCGCCGGAGCCCACGTAGAGAAGGGGCAGGCCCCGGGGGTCGATGGAGCCCGTGCCCTTGAAGGGCATGCGGAAGTTGAGATCGTCCCGGGTCTTCTTCCCCGTCTCCAGATCCAGGAAGTAGATGTGGCCGTCCTCGGTGGGGTAGATGACCTCCACCAGGTTCGCTTTCTGCTTGGCCCAATCGTAGAGGTTCATGGCCGCCTTCACTTCATCGGACCATTCCACGATCAACGGTTGGCCTGTCCACCCGCAGCCGGACCAGCTGCCCTTGCCGCTGCGGTTGCCCTTCTTAAGGGAGCCGATGGACACCTTCTCCACCACGGACATCTTGAATTCGGTGAGGTTCAGCTCTTTGGCCGCAGACAGGTTCCGATAGTTGTTGCCTCTAAAGGTCAGTACGCCGGGAACACCCGGATATTCGCTGGCGTCGCCGAAGCTGATCTTGTCGGTCCGCACGTACTTCGATGCGTCCACATCCTTGCGGACCCCCTGCAGATGGGGAACGTAACCGTAGGGGTTGGGGTTGCTGCTCTCCATGAAGTGGGGCGTGGGAACGGGCGTGGGGCGGGGCGTAGGCACTGGTGTGGGCGTCGGCGTGGGGCTGGGCGTG
>JAZRUD010000019.1:0-1181 GCA_045652385.1 Clostridia bacterium | reverse complement strand
GAGGACACGCCCCGGCGCATTCAGCACCCGAGGACCATCGGGGAGCTGAAGGAGTACTGCGCCGAGCGGGGCATGCCCCTGCTCCGGATGCGCTTCTTCATTGGGGAAAACCGTCAGGAGCCCCGGGCCTTCGGCATCTATCAGGCCGGGGACCGGTTCGTGGTCTACAAGAACAAGGACAACGGGAACCGGGCCGTCCGCTACGACGGACCGGATGAAGCCTACGCCGTCAACGAGATATTCCAAAAGCTCCTCACAGAGTGCCACAACCGAGGCATCTATCCCGACGGAAGACCGGCGTTCACGTCCAATCGGCCCATGGCGGACCGATCGACCCTGGGCCGATCTTCGACGGGCCGGTCCGTTCGGGGCAGGCTGCCCCTTTGGCAAAAGATTCTGAAGGGGTTCCTCGTCTTTCTGTTCTGGCCCATGGTGCTCATGGCCAGGCTCGTTTCCAACAGCCGGGGAAAGAAATGGGGATGCCTGTCCGCGTTCCTCGTCCTCCTGGGCGCCCTGCTGTCCTTTTCCCTGACCCTTTTTCATTGGACGCTCCTGATCGGCGTCCCGGCGGCCGTCGTCGGGCAGCGGGACGTCCACAAGGACGACGGATACTACCGCTACGAGGATCAGACGGTCTATTATAAGGACGGACGCAGCTATTACTACGACGATCAGGCGGAGGATTGGTGGATCCCCGTGCTGACTCTGCCTGGCTGGGGCAGGGAGGAAGCGTATCTGGGGAAGGAGTACGCCGAGGACTATGGCTTCAAGCCCTTCACCGAGGAGCGGGCTGGCTACCCCAGCTCGGGCTACTATCGCCTGAGCGACGGCTGGTATTACCACTACAGCGCCGAATGGTTCCGGTACGACGAGGCGTCGTCGTCCTGGCAGAAGCAGTATGAGCTGCCTCGATGCCCTGCCGGGTTCGCACAGGAGGACGCCTATCAGGGCTGGAGCCACGATCCGGGCTGGGGCGTGCCCGACGTGGACGAGGATTTCTATATCGCCACCCTGAAGAGCTACCACAGCCGGGACGGCTACTATCGCTTCGGCGATGTGCTCTATTACTATTTCGGCGAATCCTACGACCGGGACGAGAACTGGTACACCTGCGGGGAGAACGGCTGGCAGCACGCGGACGCGCCCAAGGGCAACCGCAACGAAGCCTGGCTGGGCCCGGA
>JAZRUD010000018.1:0-3219 GCA_045652385.1 Clostridia bacterium | reverse complement strand
CGCAACGAACTCGACTTCCTCACGACGCGTCTTCTTCACCAGCTCCGTGGTCATTCCTTCCTTCTTCCAAAGCTCTCCGGACTCGCCGCGGGCGCCATGCGTCAGGCAAATGACCGTTACATCAGCTCCGCCATGCAGATACGTCAGGACAGCGCCGCTACAGCGCCAGATCCAATCAGCCGTATGTGCGGAGACTACAAGTACTTTTTCCTGCATACTGTTCAGCTCCTTTTTTATTTACTAATAAACAGCGATTCCGGGACATCCTTTCTCGCCTTATAGTATTCCAACAACCCGCCCTCCGAAAGGATATTCAGGGCAAGCTCGCTCAGCGGTTCTGCCTGGATACATGCTCCATCGGACGCTCTCGTGATCAGGTTCGTTTCACAGGCATATCGCAGGACCTCCTCCTTTTGGACAAAGGCGGATATGCCAGGACAGGTGACCACGATCAATCCAAGATCGATGGCCAGCCGATAGAAGATGCGGTTGAAGCTCTCGGCGATCACCAGCTCGACGCCGGCGTCTTTCAACGCTAAAACGGCAAAATCATTGCTCTTGCCTCCGCAACCGAAATTTTCGCCTGCCACCAGTATCAATCGGTTGAGCCGCCGGAAAAATCCCGCTGTGCCAGCAGCATCGGGAAGCAGGGTTTCAAAAACCCAATCGCCCAACCTCTCCTCTTGCCAGCGCGCTTGGGGTATGATCTGCAGGGAGGAGACCTCGTCGCCTACGGCAAAGATGGGGGCTTCTATCACGTTTCTCATGTCGCTACCTCACAGATACTTCCCTGGGTCCTCCACGTATCCGGCGACGGCCGAAGCAGCCGCCGTGTACGCGGAAGAAAGAAACACTTCTGAATCGATGCTTCCGATACGCCCGCGAAAGTTTCGCGTGGTGGTGCTCACGCATCGTTCCCCCGCCCCCAATTTCCCGGGGCCAAAGGCGCCGCACCCCGCGCAGGAAGGGGGAAGGACCACGGCTCCCGCCCGCAGGATGGTTTCCATGACGCCCTGCGCTGTTGCTTCCGTCAGTATCTTCTGGCTGGCCGGGACCACGATCAAGCGCACATTGGGATGAACCGTTCTTCCCTTCAGGATCTGCGCCGCCTGCTGCAGATCCTCCAGCCTCCCATTCGTGCAGGAGCCCAGGACCACCTGCTGGATCGGCATGCCCCGCACCTCCCTCACCGGCCGTATATTTTTATTGGAGTGGGGGCAGGCCACCAACGGTTCGATCCCATGAAGATCGATCTCGAAGGCAGCGGCATACCGGGCATCCTCATCCGCACGCAAGTCGCAGCCGAAGCTGTCTCCCATATAGTCAGCCACGATCTCATCCGGTTCAAACAGGCACGCTTTGATATCCATCTCCGCCGCCATGTTGGCGATCGTCAAACGGCTGCTTACAGACAGGGCGTGAGCTCCCGGGCCCGAAATCTCAAGATCTTTGTAGTTGAAGAAATCACCCGTGCCGAGGTTCTGCATATACAGGCTCACGTCCTTAGCCGTGGCTGCGCCTGAAAGACTGCCAGTGAAGGTAACGCGGATTGATTCAGGCACACGAACCCAGATCTTGCCAGAGGCCATGGCCACCGCCGCATCGCTGGAATTGATGCCGAACCCCAGCGCACCCAGGCCTCCGTACGTCGGAGCATGAGAATCCGTACCAACGGCGATCTCGCCCGGCCTGGTGAAACCTTCACACATGACCTGATGTCCTATGCCATGCCGCCCGATCTCAAGAAAGCCCTGCATGCCATGGGCCCTACAAAATTCTCTGATGGACCTGCACACATCGGCCCCTGCTGTCGTATCCGGCGGGACCTTATGGTCGAGGCAAACGAGGATGTGCTCGGGATGAACCACCGCCTCTGCGCCAAGGCTTTCAAACTTGCGAAACACCGCTGGCGCAAGCATATCGTTGATCATCAGCCGATCGACCCGAACCGCCACGATCATTCCTGGCTGCGCGGAAGGTAGCCCCGCCGCCCTGGCTATTATCTTTTCCGTCAAGGTCATTCCCATGAGCACACCTCACTTACAGAAGACATAAAGCTGCTTGCAGGGCGGCAGCTGTGTCCAAAAGAGTGTCCCCACGACCGCTGGCGTCGCCGATGCATATGCAGTTCTCTGAGGGATACCCACACGCCGCCAACGCATCCGCCACCTTTCTGTTCGGCCTGACGCCCACAGCCGTGATGACTACATCGACGCCCTCTATGGAAAACGATTCCGCGCCCTTGCAGGAAACTACGCCATTGACGAAGGATGCGATGGGCGAATTCACGCATATGCGGACCGGAAGCGTTTCGAGCTCATGCATCAGCGCGGCGCGGACTGTTGGGACCACGTTGGCCCCGATCCTGTCCGTCATCTCCACGACGATGGTCTCTATGCCCCGATCCCCCATGAGATGTGCCAGCTCCAATCCCGTTGCGCCTGCGCCCACGATGACGACCTTCTTCCAGGCGGCGCTGAATCGTTTGCCGCTGAACACGTCCCAAGCGTCAACGGTTTCCCCGTTCCCGGGCACCGGGAAGCGGATCGGCTCAGCTCCGGCAGCGACGATGATCTTCCCGTATCCAAAGGCATCTGCAGTGTCGAACTCTGTCTCAAAGTGGAAGATCACGCCGTTTTGGACACATTCGGCATACCGCCAGTGGATCAACTCTTTAAAGATCTCCTTTCCTGGGGACGCCGCCGCCAGCGGCACCTGTCCGCCGGCCGCTGCGGCTCTTTCAAAAACGGTCACCGTATGCCCCATCTGCGCTGCACGCAGAGCAAATTCAAGCCCAGAAATGCCCGCGCCGATCACAGCGATATTGAGCGGTGCTTTTGTTGTGGGTATTTCGGTCAGCCCGGCGCCCAGGAGGGTGTTTTGCACGCAGGATATGCTCTTCTGCTCGTTGATCTGCGAGATGCAGCCCGCGTTGCAGGAAATGCAGGTATGGATCTCTCCGGAGCGACCCTCCTTCGCTTTAACGGCCCAACAGGGGTCCGCGACCAACGAACGGCCCAACAGGATCATGTCCGCTTTTCCTGAGCGAAGGATGTCCTCCGCTTCCTCCGGCGTGCGTATTTTTCCTGCCACCATGACGGGGATGCTGACCTGCTGACGGATCTTCGCGGCGGCCGCAACAAAGTAGCCGTCCGGCGAATACAGGGTTGCGATGGAACGAAACTGTTCCTCCGGCACCTCGTTGTTGCCGCCGATGAC
>JAZRUD010000017.1:0-2134 GCA_045652385.1 Clostridia bacterium | reverse complement strand
ACGTTCCGGCAGATCCTCCGGAACGTCCTTTTTGTATCGGTTTTTATGATTCCATCCGCCGTATCAGCGTCTCGTAAGCCCTGTCCAGGTCCCGGCTCTCCCGCCAGGCGCAGCCCACGGGCACGCCGGGCCGGTTCTTGCCGTGGAAGTCGCTGCCGCAGGTGGTGAGGAGCTTATACTGGTGGGCCAGGGAGATATAGAGCTCCGTTTGCCGGGGCGTGTTGGCGGGATAATAGGCCTCGATGCCCAACAGACCCATGCTCACCAGCTCCCGGACGAGGCCGTGCAGGTTTTCCCGGATGTGGCAGGGGTGGGCCAGCACCGGCACGCCGTCGCTGCGATGGATGATCTCCAGCACCTGCTCCGGGGTGAACCGCTTCTCGGTGTAATAGCCGGGGGTGCCGGGCCGAAGATACTTCATGAAAGCTTCCCGCACCTCCGACGCATACCCCGCGGCGATGATGGCGTGGGCGATATGGAGCTTGGTCGTCGCGGTCTGCCCGGTGCGCATGAAGGGCCGGACCTCCACGCCCGCCTCGTCCAGACGGGAGAGGATGATCTCGTTCCGCCTGTCCCGACGCTCCCGGGCCACCTCCATGGCTCGAATGAGCACTGGGTGGTCCATATCCACGTCCAAACCCAGGATATGCAGCTCGTGATGATACTCGTTATCGAACTCCACGCCGGGGATCACCCGGACCCCCTCCTCCTTGCCTGCCGCCACAGCCTCCGGTACCCCGGAGATACAGTCGTGGTCCGTCAGCGCCAGAAGGTCCAGATGCCCCCGGGCGGCGAAGCGCACGATCTCCGCCGGTGCGTAGGTGCCGTCGGAATGGTCGCTATGGGTGTGCAGGTCAAATCTGTGGCTCATTCGTTCGATGCTTCTTCTTTCGCTCCCTGGGCTGCCTGCGCTTCCGCCGCCGGCGCCTTATCCTTTTTGTTCACGGCCATGACCGCGTCCATGTCCTCGCCCCGGTAGACCCGCTCGAATTCCTCGCCGGTGACCCGCTCATAGCGGATCAGGAAGGCGGCGGTCCGATGGAGCCCGTCCAGGTTCCGGGACAGGATATCCTTCGCCCGGGCGTACTGGGCGGAAAGGATCCGGCTGACCTCCTGGTCGATACGCCCGGCTACGGCTTCGGAATGCTCCTTGCCATGGCCCCAGTCCCGGCCGATGAACACCTCCTGGTCCCCGCCGTAGAACACGGGCCCCAGGTTCTCGCTCATGCCGTACTGCTCCACCATCTTCCGGGCGGTAGCGGTGTTCTGTTTCAGGTCCTGGCTGGCGCCGGTGCTGATGTCGCCCAGCACCAGTTCCTCGGCCACCCGGCCGCCCATGGTCATGCAGATGTGATCCTCGAGGCGCGCCCGGGTCACATGATTCCAGTCATCCTTGGGCAGGGTCATGGTGTACCCTGCGGCCATGCCCCGGGAGATGATGGACACCTCGTGGAGGCTGTCGCACTTGGGGAGCTCGATGGCCAGGATGGCGTGGCCGCTTTCGTGGTACGCAGTGTACCGCTTATCCTCCTCGGTGACCACCCGGCTCTTCTTCTCGGGCCCCATCTGGACCCGGGTGATGGCTTCTTCCAGATCCGCCTGGGAGATGCGCTTGCGGCGGGCCCGGGCGGTGAGGATGGCGGCCTCGTTGAGCACGTTTTCCAGATCCGCTCCGGTGAAGCCCGGCGTCCGCTGGGCGAGGACCCCGAGATCCACGTCAGCCTCGAACGCCTTGTTCCGGGCATGGACCTGCAGGATGGCCTCCCGGCCCTTCACGTCGGGATAGTTCATGGTCACCTGCCGATCGAACCTGCCCGGCCGCTGCAGGGCGGGGTCCAGGATGTCCGGCCGGTTGGTGGCGGCGATGACGATGATCCCCTCGTTGGGGGCGAAGCCGTCCATCTCCACCAGAAGCTGGTTCAGCGTCTGCTCCTTCTCGTCGTGGCCGCCGCCGGGACCCGCGCCCCGCTGCCTGCCCACCGCGTCGATCTCGTCGATGAAGATCACCGCGGGGGTGCTGCGCTTGGCGGTGTTGAACAGGTCGCGGACCCGGGACGCGCCCACGCCCACGAACATCTCCACGAAATCGGAACCGGAGATGGAGAAGAAGGGCACCTTGGCCTCCCCCGCCACG
>JAZRUD010000016.1:0-8213 GCA_045652385.1 Clostridia bacterium | reverse complement strand
GACCGCTTGGCCTCCGACTTGGTATCTGGTGGCCAGGGTGTTCCGCCTTTTGGAACAGGAGATGAAAACCTTTGTGCAGGAACATACACCGGAGGATAGGGCATGAACGCGACGGCGGACGGCAAGGCGTACACCGTCCTCCGCCTCCTGGGCCACGGCAAGGGCGGGTACTCCTACCTCGTTCAGGGACCGGAGGGGCCGGCGGTGATGAAGCAGATCCACCACGAGCCCTGCAGCTACTATACCTTCGGCGACAAGCTGGGGGCGGAGCTTCACGACTACGAGCGCCTGAAAGCGGCGGGCATCCCCGTGCCGGAGCTGCTGGCCGTGGACTGGGCCGCCGAACGGCTGGTGAAGGAATATATCGACGGGCCTACGATCTTCGAGCTGGTTCGGGACGGCGCGAACGTGACCCCATACATAGACCAGGTCCGTGAAATGGCAGCCTCGGCTAAGGCCGCCGGGCTGAACATCGACTATTTCCCAACCAACTTCGTGGTGCAGGACGGACAGCTTTGGTATATCGACTACGAGTGCAACGAGTACATGGACCGGTGGAGCTTTGAGACCTGGGGCCTTCGCTACTGGTCCCGGACGCCGGAATTCGAAACCTATCTGAAGGAGAGAGAATCATGAAGATCTTAGTATTCAACGGCAGCCCCAAGAGGGAGAAAAGCGACACCCTGTGCATCACCCGGGCCTTTCTGGCGGGGATGGAGGAAGCGGCAGAGCAGGAGGTGAAGGTGCTTCACGCCGTGGATCAGCACGTGGAGTACTGCACGGGCTGCTTTGCCTGCATGCACAACGGGGGCACCTGCATCCACGACGACGACATGCGGGGCATATTGGAGGAGATTTTGCGAAGCGATCTGCTGATCTTCAGCTTCCCCCTCTACTGCTACGGCATGCCCGCGCCCCTGAAGGCCGTTGTCGACCGCATTTTGCCCCTCTCCCGAATGACCATGGAGAAGGTGGGCGACCGGTACGAGCACGTGGGCCAGGCGGACTATTCTCACTTGCGCTATATCATGATCTCTGGGTGCGGCTTCCCCAACAGCAGGCAGAACTTCGAGCCCGCCGTCAGCCAGTTCAAGCTCCTGTTCCCCTCGGGCCACACCATTATCACCGTGCCCGAGAGCCCCATGTTCAACGTGCCTGAGGCGGCTGTGGTCACGGGACCCCGGCTGGCGTTGGTCAAGACGGCCGGTCGGCAGTACGCCGGGACGGGCCGGATCGAGGAGGGGCTTCTTTCCGCGATCTGCTCGCCCATGATCCCTGAAGAGCAGTACGCGGCCATCGTGAACGGGCAGGCGTGAACCATGAACATACGCACGAAGCAGTTTCAGATCCTAACCGACACGGACCTGGCCTGGACGCTCATGACGGACGTATTCACCCCCGACGAGCGCAACGGCCCGGCGGCCCCCTTCTTCGAGTACGCCCTCACCTCCTCCTGGCAGGACAAGACCTATCTGCGCCTCGATCGGTTCTGGCTGGACGGGGACCTGCCCGTTGGGTTCGTGTTCTACGAGGACGATCCCAACCGGCTCCATTTCGTCCTCCGTCCGGGGTATGAAGCCCTGGCCGGGGAGATGATCGACTATGGCGCGACCGCCTTTCCCGCCTTCGGCACGCCCCGGGAGCTGGTGCTGAATCAGGGGCAAAGGGCTCTCATTGGGGCGGCGGAGGAGCGCGGGTACAGCGTCGCAAGTCAGGAGGACTACAAGGTCTTCGATTTTCGCACGGGACAGCTGGACCATCCCCTGCGGTCAGGCTATCGTTTCGTGGACCCCGGCCGGGTGGACCCGTTGAAAGCAGCCAAATGTATGTGGGCGGGCTTCAACGAGGGCCCCTTCATCGGTTGGGAGGTCCCCGGCACAGGCCCCCACGAGCTGTACCAGAGCGTTCTGGGCGCCACCCTCGCCCCCTCCCCCCACGCCACCTACGAGCACACCGTCGTCATCGCCGATGAGAACGGGGACTACGTTTGCTTCGCGGGCATGTGGTGGGTGGACAAAAACAAGCTCGGATACCTGGAGCCCCTGTGCACCGTCCCCGAGCACCGGCATAAGGGCCTGGCCGCCGCGGCCCTCTCGGAGCATGACAGGCGATTGCGCCCTCTGGGGGCCCGGATCATGACCGGCGGCGTCAACGACTTCTACCGCCGGATCGGCTATAGGGACACCATCGTGTCCCTGCATTTTGCGAAAAACAAGAAAGAGGCGAAGTAAATGGTTGACATCCAAAGCGAACGACTCACCGCCGTTGAATATATCGATTTTCTCGCCCGCACGGACCTGGGCAGCCAATACCCCCGGGAGCGGTTCGAGAGCCGCATCCCGAAGCTCCTTGAAAACGCCTCCGTCAGTCTGGCCGCCCGGAACGAGGAGGGGCGTCTGGTGGGGGTGCTGCTGGGGCTCACGGACTTTGCCTACTGGCTCTATGTGACGGACCTGGGTGTGGACCGGGCTTATGAGCGTCAGGGCATCGGGCGGCGGCTCATGCGAGATGCGTTGGACCTGGCCGGGGGTGAGAAGGATATCGCCGTCTACCTCATCGCCAACGAGAATGCTGTGCATTTCTATGAAAGACTGGGTATGAAGCAGGCCACAGAGGTCATGAAGTACAACCATATCGACTGGACCGAGTTTACCGTGGGACAGATCTGAGCAAGGATCGACAGGACAGGCGTCCCCGGGACGGCTATACTTATTCCGAGTCAAGGCAAGGAGGCAAAGGATATGGAGTGGCTCACCTCGATCCGCGGGGCGGTTTCGTTCATGGAGGGGCATCACGAGGAGGACATCGGCCTTGAGGACGTAGCCCGGGCGGTGCACCTGTCCCCGTTCTTTCTGCAGCGGGGGTTTTCGCTGATGACCGGCTATGGCGTAGGCGAATACCTGCGGAACCGCCGGCTCTATCAGGCGGCCCTGGACCTGCAAAAGGGCTCGGAGAAGGTCATCGATGTGGCCTTTCGCTACGGCTACGAGACACCGGAGAGCTTTTCAAAGGCCTTCGTTCGCTTCCACGGCGCCACCCCCACCCAGGTCCGGGAGGGGGCGACGGTCCGGACCTTCCTGCCCCTGACCATTCAACTTTCGATCCAAGGAGGCAGCCAAATGGACGTCAAAATCACCCCCATGTTCCCCTTCAAGGTCATCGGCTTTCAGAAGGAGTTTGACTACGAAACATCCTACGAACAGATTCCCAAGTTCTGGGACGAGATCTGCGAGAAGTACGCGTACAGCGTTTATGCCGGGAACGCCCCCGCCAACCCCTATGAGCAGGCATTGGTGGACAACTGCATCGGCGAATACGGCGTCTGCATCGACGATCTTCCGGGCGGCAGATTCCGGTATCTGATCGCGGGCAAGTATACCGGCGGTCCGGTGCCTGAGGGCATGGCTCTCTATGAGTTTCCCCGGGGCCTGTGGGCGGTGTTCAACTGCGTGGGCCCCAACCCCCAGACGCTGCAGAGCGTGAACACCCGCATCTTTCGGGAGTGGCTCCCCGGGAATCCGGAGTATGAGCTCAGCGGCAACGCCACCGTGGAATGGTACGACTGCGTCAACGGCGAGATGACCGACCCCGACTATCACAGCGCCATCTGGGTGCCGGTGCGGCGGAAGGCGTGATTGAGAATCGGAAACAAAAAGGAGATGCTTTGCGGCATCTCCTCTATTTTATCCCTCCATCACGAACCACACCGGATCATCCTCCGGCAGGCAGGGGACGATCAGCTCCTCTCCGGGCGGGTAGAGGGGGCCGACGCCGCGGAGCCGCCAGCCCGAGCCCAGGTCCGGCAGGGTCACGGCCACGTTGACCGCCCCCTCGTCGAAGACGGGACAGGCCAAAATGCGGTCGCCGCAGAGGAAGCAGTCGCTTTCCGGGTCGTAGGCGGGGTCCAGCAGGAACACAGGCCGGATCAGGGGCTCGTGGGCGCGGCGGCAGGCTTCCGCCTGTTCATAGAGATAGGAGACCAGGGTTTCCCGCAGGGCGAAGAAGCGGCGCACGGTGGGAAGCAGGTCCGGATACAGCCAGGGCATGGTGGGCTCCTCCCCCGGCTTCCAGGAATGGAGCACGAACCGGGGCAGGAACAGGCCGTACTGGAGCCAGCGCAAAAACAGCTCCCGGCTGGGGCTGGGGCCTGCGAAGCCGCCGATGTCCGGGCCGAAGAACAGGAACCCTGAGAGGGCCATAGTCATGGCCTGACAGTGATTGAATCTAAGATCGCCAAAGTCCGTGAGATTGTCTCCGGTCCAGGTGGAGGCCACCCGCTGGGTGCCTGCCATGGCGCACCGGGACACGTTGAAGGGCGTCTCGATACCCGCTTCCCGGCAGGCCTCCCGGCTGGCCCTGGCCATCAGGTACGAGAACAGGGGCCGGATGCGGCTGGCCGGCAGGGGGCGGCCGAAGCCGCGGGCCGTCACGTCGCTGTCCCACACGTCGTATTCGTTGTTGTCGTTCCAGATATCCCCGTACCCCTTGTCGATAAGCTGAGCCCGGATGCAGCGCTTCCAGAAATCGTAGGCCCCGGGGTCGGTGAAGTCGAGATAGCTGGCCATGCCGCCCCAGAAGGGGAAGCGGGCGGGGCTGCCGTCGGGGAGCCGCAGGAACCAGCCGTTCTCGGCGATGGCGTCGTACAGAGGATGGTCCGTGAGGAACGCGGGCTTCACGTTGGGGATCAGGGCCATGCCGTGGTCCCGAAAGTAGGCGGAAAGGCCCTCCGGCGAGGGCACCTTGTCCAAATTCCAATGGAACACGCAGCGATTGTCGCCGATCTGAGTATAGCCGCTGGAAAGATAGAACCCCCGGCAGGGGATGCGGTTCTCATCGCACTTTTGCACGAAGCCCCGAAGCTGCCGATCCGCGTCCGGGGCGTCGGTATAGGCCATGGTGCTGCCGCAGTAGGAAAAGGCCCACTTCGGCACGGGGGCGGCGATGCCGGTGAGGGCGGAAAAGCGCCGCAGGATCTCCCAAGGCGTGCCCAAAATGAGGTAGAAGACCAGGTTTTCCTCCTCGAAGCGGACGCTGCGAAAGGGCTCGAAATAGTTGTCGTGCTCTTTGCCCAGGTCGACAGCGCCGTCGGACAGGGTGTCGTAGAAGAGGCCGTAGCTCCCGGCCCCGTGGCGGCAGATATAGAAGGGCAGGTGCTTGTAGAGGGGATCGCTGCTCTCGGCCCGAAAGCCCATGGCGTCGCCGGTATGCAGAACGAACCGCTGCCCGGCCTTGTTCACGTGCCCGCACTTGTCCCCGAGGCCGAAGATCTCCTCCCCCTCGAACCGGTCCACATAGTGGACGGACCCGGTCCCCAGCTCCCCGCCGAAATTGTAGGCGAGGCCGCTGCGGCCCCGGTAGAGAAGGCCGGTTTTCGTTCGGGCGCTGATGCGGAAGTTCCTCAGCTCCACAGAAAAGTCCACCCCGTCCAGGGCGAAGGACAGGACGCCGTCCCCCTCCGTGACCGCCGGGGAAAGGGGCTCGAACCCCTCGACGGACAGCTTGTTCCGGCCGGCGAGCGGCACGTCCGCTCCCGCCGGGCACACGCTCCAGGTGGGGATCAGGGGCACGTCCTTGCGCACCAGGGCCACCCGCAGCGTATGGGGCAGGAAATCCAGGCGCACGGTCACGCCGTCCGCCTCGTAGACACGGTGGCTCTCGCCTGCCTCCGTCAAACGGAACCGATGATCGAACTTCATGCCTTGGGGTCCCCCTTGGTGAGCATGTTCCTGACGAGCTTGCAATAGGATATGCGGCCCATCTTCGTTCCCTTGGGCCCGATGCGCAAAGCGGGCTTCCCCTTCTTCCAGGGGGGCAGGCCGGAGCCGTTGGGGTCGCCGGTGCGGGCGAAGTTGGCGATATAGTCCATCATCTGCCCGGAGGCTTCCTGATCCCGCTGTCCGTAGGGCCGCCAGCTCCGGTCCAGGGTGCCGAAAACGTACCGAAGATCGCTGGAATGGAAGGCCCTATTGTCGTCTCCCGGCGCGTCCAGGTCGAAGTAGTAGAGGTAGGCCCCGTTTTGGCGGCCGAACCGGTTGCCGATGAAGGCCATGACGGGGGCGTACATATCGTTGTTGGTGTATCCGATCAGGTAGTCGAGGGGCAGGGGCGTTTCGATGAGCTTGTCCACGGGTCCGGGCAGCAGCCGCCCGTCGATCACGGGCATGGTGTGATAGATCGAGTCCTTTCGCAGAGCTTTGATCTTCTCCACCGCCTCGAAGATGTCCTTAAGGGGCGCGGCTTTCAATTCTTCAAAGGTCCGGCATCCCGCCAGCTCCATGAACTGCAGCCAGTAAGCCCGGGTACTCTCGGCAGGCCGGGGCAGGGAGAACTTGGGGAACAGGCCCCCGCCGGAGAGCATGATCGCCCGGCGGAACAGGCCCTTGTGCTCCGGGTTCAAACACAGATACTGGATGGAGATGGCCCCGGCGCTCTGGCCCATGAGGGTGAGGTTCTTCGGGTCGCCGCCGAAAGCGGAGATATGCTCCCTGACCCAGCGGACGGCGGTCAGCTGATCGTCCAGGCCGAAGTTCCCGTCCCGGCCGTATCTCTCTTGGATCTCCTCGTGGGTGAGATACCCCAGGGGCCCCACCCGGTAGTTAGCGAAGACCGCCACCACGCCCCGCGCCGCGTAGCCGCTGCCGTCGAAGGGGCTCTCCCAGTTAAGGCCGGAGTCGAAGCCGCCGCCGTAGAAGAACAGGATCACGGGGGCGTCCTTGGCCTCGTAGGGCATGTAGACGTTCAGGTTCAGACAGTCCTCGCTGTAGGTGAAGTCCAGGCCCTCCCGGTACTCCCGCTTGTAAAAACGGCGGGTGGGATCGTCCAGATGCTCGTGGACCGCCCGGTTCTGGGGGCAGCCGGGACCGAAGACGGTGGCGTCCAACACCCCGTCCCATTGCTCCACCCGCTGAGCGTACTCGAACCGCCCCGCCTTCCCGAAGGGCACGCCCCGAAACTCCAGGCATTTGCCGTTGTCCAGCCCCCGGATCTCCCCCAGGGGCGTCTTCCAAATCGTTTCCTTATATTCCATGGAGCCATGACCTCTTGATCTCAAGTACTATGGATCAGCACCCTCTTGCTCAGGAAAAGATGCGCGCTTCCCATACGTCCGGCGTCGCGCCTATTCCGCCGGGGAGATGGTCCAGCTGCCGTCGGCGCGGACCACGAAGAAGATCCGGCTGCCTTCGGGCACATCCACCGTGACGATCTCATCGTCCGCACCCAGGTGGCTGGTCAGCAGCTGCTCCCCGGCGGTGGTGTATGCCCAGACCAGGAAGTTGCTGCTGCCGCGGTGGGTGAGACGGTATTCGCCGGAAGGGAGAGCGGCCCGATCCGTGACGGTGTCCCCATGGCCGGTGAAGCTGGTTTCATCTGTGACGCCGATGGGCTCCAGGTCGATGGACCAATTGCTGTACGATTCCACGTCGAAGGTGTAGGGGCCTTGTCCGAACAGCGGCACCGAGCCGGCATACCTGTTTTTGTAGCTGCTGACCAACATGTCGGCGTGGTCCTGACCGTCGAACGCCCAGACCACGAAGGACCAGTCCCCCGGATACCGGATGTTGGCTCGATACAGCCCCTCGCCCACGGTCACATCCGGGACGATCCCGTTCAGCTGGCCCTGGATAGGCGGCACATCCGGCGCGACGATCTGGGCACGATCCTCGCCCAGGGCGTCGAAGAAGCCCTCCGGGAACAGGACGGGGTCATGGTGCAGGGGCCGCTGGGACCCATAGGCGTCGATGTAGGCGTCATCCAGCAGCAGATCGGATACGGTCACGAAAGAGTACCCCTGGGCCTGGAACTGGGGCAGGATGATCTTCAGCACCGGAATGGTGTGGCCGCCGTAGATGTGCATGAGCATGATCCCCCCGTTGTGGAGACCGTTGTTCACCCGGTACAGGATGTTTTGCTCAGACTTATCATGGAATCCGTCTCCGGAGTCCACCGACCAGAGGATGACCTCTGAGCCCATCCCTCGGGCGATGGCCCTGTCCCGGAAAGTGGACAGGCCGGAGGGGGGACGGTACAGCACCCGCTGATCCCCGTTTAACTGGCGGATCAGTTCTTCTGCAGATCGGAGACTCGCATAGGCGTCCTCCGGTTCCGCCGTTTCCATCTCCAGATGTTCATAGGAATGGCTGGCCAGCTCATGGCCTCGGGCCACGATGGCGGCGGCTTCCTCCGGGGGGAATTCCACGAACCCGCCTATGACG
>JAZRUD010000015.1:0-1604 GCA_045652385.1 Clostridia bacterium | reverse complement strand
CGGAGGCGGCGGGCCTTGACACCGTCCGGCTCCACACCGGCGACCCCTGCCTCTACGGGGCCATCCGGGAGCAGATGGACGAATTGGACAAGCGAGGCGTCGCCTACGACTACTGCCCCGGCGTCAGTGCTTTCTCCGGCGCAGCGGCAGCTTTGAAGATGGAGTATACCCTGCCGGAAATCTCCCAGAGCGTCGTCATCACCCGTATGGCGGGCCGGACGTCCGTGCCGGAGCGGGAGAGCGTCCGTTCCTTCGCCGCCCACGGGGCCACCATGGTCCTGTTTTTGAGCGCAGGGCTCCTCGAGAAGACCCAGGCGGAGCTGCTGGCGGGCGGGTATGGGGAGGATACCCCGGCGGCCATCGTCTACAAGGCCAGCTGGCCCGACGAGAAGACCTGCCTCTGCACGGTGGGGACCTTGGCCCGCTGCGCCGAGGAAAACGGCATCTCCAAGATCGCCCTGATCATCGTGGGCGACGCGGTGAGGCAAAGCGGCTACGCCCGCTCCAAGCTCTACGACCCCGCCTTTTCCACGGAATTTCGGCCCGCCAAGGAGTAATCCCATGACGATCTGGCTCATTTCCTACACCGCCCGGGGCCGGGCCCTGGCCGCCCGGACGGCGGACATATTGAAGATCGAGGGCCACGCCTGCCGGACCTTCGCTCTGCCCAAGTTCTGCGCCGAGGGGGACGAGCCTTTGACCCTGTCCGCAGCGGATTGGGCCGGACTCGGGTTCGCTGAGGCGGACGCCCTCCTGTTCTGCTGCGCCGCGGGCATCGCCGTCCGGGCCATCGCCCCCCATGTGAAGGACAAGCGAACGGACCCGGCGGTGCTGGTGTTGGACGAAGGGGGGACCTTCGTGATCCCTCTGCTCTCGGGGCATCTGGGCGGGGCCAACGCATTGGCGCTGGACCTGGCGGATAAGCTCTCTGCCACCCCGGTTTTGACCACGGCCACGGACGTGAACCATCTCTTCGCCGTGGACGTGTTCGCCAAGGCGAACGACCTGTATATCGAAGATATGGACCTTGCCAAAGCCGTGTCCGCCGCCCTTCTCGCCGGGGAAAAAGTGGGCTTTCGCTCCGATCTTCCCGTGGAGGGCGCGCTGCCCAAGGGCCTGACCGCAGGCGACGCTCCGTTGGGCGTCTATATCACGGCCGGAACAGGCGCGCCATACCCCCGCACCCTGCGCCTGATCCCCCGGCGCTATGCGGCAGGCATGGGCTGCCGCCGGGGCAGGAGCGAAGGAGAGCTGGAAGCGTTTTTGCGGAATAACCTGGAAAAATACGGCGTTGGGCTCCATGAACTCAAAGCCCTGGCCAGCATCGATATAAAGCGGGACGAACCGGGCCTGGCGGCCCTTGCAAACAAGCTGGGCCTGCCCTTTATGACCTATTCGGCGGAGGCTTTGAAAGCCGTCCCCGGGGACTTCACCCCCTCCGCCTTCGTGAAAGAGGTGACGGGGGTGGATTCCGTGTGCGAGCGGGCGGCGGCGCTCTCGTCCGGCGGTGAGTTGATCGTAAGAAAAATCGCAAAGGACGGCATGACCTTCGCCCTGGCGAAGAAGGAGGAGGCGATCCGATTTGAGTAAGCTGTACGTGGTGG
>JAZRUD010000014.1:0-3424 GCA_045652385.1 Clostridia bacterium | reverse complement strand
GGTTGGTGCGGATGTAGTCGTGCAGGTTTGTCTCATAGTTGGCCAGGGTGTTGTGCTCATCCAAGGTGAACTGGAGGTTGGAGTAGCAGGGCTTCACGTTTGTGGGCATGAACGGGGTGGCATGGGCGGTGAGCCGCTCCAGACGGAGCTTAGCCCGGGGCTCCATGTTCACCACGTTGTTCCAGGCGTAGTCGGAGAGGTAGATGATGCCCAGCGGGGCGTTCTGGAGCCGCAGCTCGTCGGAGGTGACGCCTTCGGGCAGGGGCTTCTGCACCAGCATGCCCTTCTCATCCAGCTGCTCCTCATAGACGATGCCGATGGGGCCGTAGTTGATCTGGGCGGAGATGAGGGGATCGTAGTACCGATCGAAGTAGGCCAGCAGCACTTCCACGTTGGGGCAGGTGGCGAAGATGATGACCTCGCCCGCGCCCACCTCGGGGTTGTTGGAGATGCACAGGGTCTGATCGCCGTGAGGCCCGATGATGGGGTTGCAGACGATGTAGTTCTCAGGATTGGAAACCACGGTCTCGCTCTCCCACCAGTAGAAGGCGCCGTAGGTCTCCAGGCCCTTGCCGTTGGCCAGGAAGTTGTCCTGGGACAGCTCGAAGGATACCTTGTCGATCAGGTTCTCGCTGACCCAGCCCGCCAGGAAGTTGGTGGCCTCCTTGAAGCGCTCGTCCAGCACGGTGTAGGTGACCTTGCCGTCCACGATGATCCGGTGCTCCAGGTTGTCGTTGAGACCGAACATGCCGTACAGGTCGCACTGATTGCCCTGCCAGTTGTTGTACACGAAGCTCAGCGGCCGCTCGTCGTCGGTCTTGCCGTTGCCGTTCATGTCGTTGTCGCGGAAGTAGCGGAGTATGGCCTCCATCTGCTCGGAGGTCAGGTTCAAGCCGTCCTTGAGGTCAGCCGCAGCGACGCCCTTCACCGCGCCGGCTTCGATGGCGACCTTGGCCCAATTCTTGTTGAGGAAGAGGATGTTAGGGTTCTGCAGCAGGCCCATCTCCTCGATGCGGGGCAGGGAATAGATCTTGCCGTCCTCCACGTTGATGAGCTGGTTCTTGATGTCGGGGCGCTCCTCCAGGATCTTGGAGAAGTTGGGCATGTACTCCAGATAATCGCTGATGGGCAGCAGCACCTTGCGCTTGGCGTACTTGATGATCTCGCCGGCGCCCATGCCCGCATGATAGATGGCGTCGGGCCGATTGTCGGCGTTGCCGAAGATCAGGTTCTTCTGCTGGGAATACACGGACTCGGACACGTTCTCCCAGGACACGAACACGTTGGTGCTCTCAAACAGGTCCTGCATGATCTTCATGTCGTTGTAGTCCAGGGCGGACGCGTTCTTGGAAGAGTAGATGCTGAAGGACAGCTCCTTGGCGCCTTTTTCATTGAGAATGGGAGCCTTGGTATCCTGCCACTGGAAGCCGTATTCCTCCACCAGCTTGTCCACGCCGGCGCTCTCCTGCTTGGCCGCGGCCTTCTTGTCGCCGCCGCCGCAGGCTGCAGCCGTGAGGATCATCAGGGCCGCAAGGATCAAAACCAACAGTTTCTTCATGTTTGCTTTCCTCCTGATATGCTTGTTATTGTTATCAACCCTTCAGGGAGCCGATCATGACGCCCTGGGCAAAGTACTTCTGAACGAAGGGGTACAGCATCAGCACGGGCACGCTGGAAACGATGACGGACACGTACTTGAGCTGGTTGGCCAACCGATACTGCTGCAGAATGGTCTCGCCGCTGCCGCCCACGGTGCTTTCGGAGGCGATCAGGATCTCCTTCAAGACCAGCTGCAGGGGGTACAGGTTTTCATTCTGCAGGAAGATCATGGCGTTGAAGTAGCTGTTCCACTGACCCACCGCGTAGTAGAGAGCCATGACCGCGATGATGGCTTTCGAGAGCGGCAGCACCACTTCGCCGAAGATGCGGAAGGTGCCCGCGCCGTCGGTGGTGGCCGCCTCGCTCAAGGTGTCCGGGGTGCTGGACTGGTAGAAGGTCTTGGTCATGAACAGGTTCCAGACCGACAGGATCGCGGGCAGCACGATGGCCCAGATGGTGTTCACCAGCTTCAAGCTGCTCATGACGTTATAGAACGGGATGAGGCCGCCGCCGAAGAACATGGGGATGATGAAGTAGATCATGAACGCCTTCTGGCCGGGGAGCGTCTTGCGGCTCAGGGCCCAGCCGGCGGGGACCGTGACGATGATGGACAGGATCACGGTGAGGATCGTGTAGAAGATGGTGTTGCGGTAGCCCAGCCACACGTCCTTGCGCTCCACGATCTTGGCGAAGCCCTCCATGGTGATGCGCACCGGGTAGAGCACCACGTCGCCGGCCAGCACCGCGTCCGGATCGGAGATGGCGGCGATGACGATGAAGTACAGCGGGTAGAGCACGATCAGCGCGAGGATGCCCAGGAAGATGGCGTTGATCGTATAGAAGATCTTGTCGCCCGTGGTATCCCGCAGAGCCATTTTTTTCACTTGTTGCTTCTTTTCCATTATGCTCCCCTCCTTACCACAGCGAGTTCTCGGAGAACTTCTTGCTGGTGGTGTTGGCGATGATCAGCAGCACCACGTTGATGATGGAATTGAACAGGCCGATGGCCGTGGCGTAGGCCTGATCCGGCACGCCGGTCAAACCGCGCTTATACACGTAGGTGGAGATCAGCTCGGAAACCGCCAGGTTGCCGTCGGTCTGCATCAGCAGGGCCTTCTCGTAGCCCACGCCCATGAGGCCGCCGATGGACATGATGAGCATGACGGAGACCATGGGCATGATGGCGGGCAGATCCACGTGGATGACCCGCTGGAACCGGGTGGCGCCGTCCAGGATGGCCGCCTCATGCTGCTGCGGGTCCACGTTGGACAGGGCCGCGATGTAGATGATGGCGCTCCAGCCGAAGTCCTGCCAGTTGCTGGACAGGATGTACATGGGCCTGAAGGCGCTGCTCTCCAGGAAGTAGGAGTACCGCTCGCCGCCGAAATGGGCCGCGATGTTGTTGACGAGGCCGTAGCGGCCGAAGAACAGGGTCAGCATACCGACCAAGACCACCAGGGAGATGAAGTGAGGTCCGTTGAAGATGGTCTGCAGGACCTTGGCGGTCTTCCGGCCCTTCATGGCGTTGAGCATGAGGGAGACGATGATGGGCAGCGGGAAGCCGATGATGAAGCCGATGATGCAGATGAGGAACGTGTTCTTCATCAGGGGCCAGAACTGAGGATCGGAGAAGAACCGCTCGAAGTTCTCGAAGCCCACCCAGATGGTGGAATCGGACAGGATCTTGTCGCCGGGCATGAAGTCCTGGAAGGCGATCAAGACGCCGTAGATGGGCAGATAGTTGAACAGGAACACCACGATGACCGCGGGCAGGATCATGAGCAGATAGGGAGAGTTGTCCTTGAAGTAACGGATCCGCTTCTCC
>JAZRUD010000013.1:0-6347 GCA_045652385.1 Clostridia bacterium | reverse complement strand
TGGGGGTGCTTGCGGCCACCCTGGGGCGGCACATTGGCCACGGTGCCCTCCAGGATCTTCAACAGAGCCTGCTGGACGCCTTCGCCAGACACGTCCCGGGTGATGGACACGTTCTCGCCTTTACGGGCGATCTTATCGATCTCATCGATATAGATGATGCCGCACTGGGCGCGAGGGATGTCGTAATCCGCGGCCTGGATAAGCTTCAGCAGGATGTTCTCCACGTCGTCGCCCACGTAGCCCGCTTCGGTGAGGGAGGTCGCGTCAGCCACGGCAAAAGGCACGTCCAGGATCTTCGCCAAAGTCTGGGCCAGCAGCGTCTTGCCGCTGCCCGTAGGTCCCAGCATGACGATGTTGCTCTTTTGGAGCTCTACCCCATCCTCCTCCATGGCCTGGCCGGAGCGGATGCGCTTATAGTGATTGTAGACAGCCACGGCCAGGGCCCGCTTGGCGGCCTCCTGACCGATGACGTACTGGTCGAGAGACGCCACGATCTCCCGAGGCTTGGGGATATCTGTAGACACAGCCGGAGCTGCGCTAGCGGCGCGCTCGCTGGCCATATCCTCTTCCACGATCTCCCGGCACAGCTCCACACACTCGTTGCAGATATACACATTGGGGCCGGCGATCAGCTTCTTCACCTCGCTGCGGGGCTTGCCGCAAAAGCTGCACCGCACCTTGTCGAAGCTGTCCTTGTCCTTTGTGCCGTTGTAACCGTATTTACTCATTTCGTTCCTTCGTTTCCTTTCTCTTTATCGGCGCGGCGCGATGACCTCGTCGATGATGCCGTATGTCCTGGCTTCGTTGGCATCCATATAGTGATCCAATTCCGTGTCATGCTCTACCTTCTCCACAGGCTGACCGGTGCGCTTTGCCAGGATCTCGTTCATGCGCCGCTTGGTCTTGATGATTTGCTCCGCCACGATGGAGATATCGGTAGCCTTGCCCTGGGCGCCGCCGGAAGGTTGGTGTATCATGATCTCGGCGTTCTCCAGGGCTCTGCGCTTGCCCTTAGCGCCTGCCGCCAGCAGGAATGCCCCCATGCTGGCTGCCATGCCAATGCAGATGGTGCTGACCTCGCAGCGAAGATACTGCATGGTGTCATAGATGGCCATGCCGGCGTACACGGATCCGCCGGGGCTGTTGATATAGAGGTAAATGTCCTTGTCGGGATCATCGGCTTCCAAAAAAAGCATCTGGGCGACCACGGTGTTGGCCACGTCGTCGTCGATCTCGCCGCCGAGGAAGATGATCCTATCCTTCAGCAGACGGGAATAGATGTCATAGGAACGCTCGCCGCGATTGGTTTGCTCCACAACATAGGGAATCAGGTTCATTTAGGACTCCTTCCTGGAGGAAATATCGACCGTTCCTCCCGTTCTTATTCGGCCTTTTCTGCAGCGGGCTCCTCGTCGGTTTCCACGGCGGTGTCCACCAGCAGGTTCACGATCTTGTCAGCACAGGCCCGATCCGCAAAATATTCCTTGTCGGAATCGGTCAGGGTCTCCATCAGCTTCTCCTTAGTGAGGCCGTTGGCTTCCGCATACTGAGCAACGGCGTTTTCGATCTCCTCATCGGTGGCGACGATGTTCTCCGCCTTCCTGATGGCTTCGATGACCAGCTCCACCTTCACCCGCTGCTTGGCGTCGGGCCGATACATGGCCTCCATCTTCTCCTTGTCGGTGCCCATATACTTGAAGTAGTCCTCCAGCTTCAGACCGGACGCGGCCAGCTGATAGGCCATGTTCTGCATCATATACTGGACCTCTCGATCCACCATACAGTCGGGGATCTGTACCTGGGCGTTCTCAGCAGCCTTCTCCAGAAGCTCGTTCTCCCGAGCGTTCTTGGCGGCGGTCTCACGGGCCTTGAGCAGCTCCTGCTTCTTGTTCTCCTTCCACTCAGCCACGGTGTCCTGCTCAGAGATGTCCTTGATGAACTCGTCGTCGATCTCAGGCAGCTCCTTCTTCTGGACGGTCTTCACCTTGCAGGTGAAAACGGCAGCTTTGCCCTTCAGGCTCTCGGCGTGATACTCCTCGGGGAAAGTGACGTTGATGTCCCGCTCCTCGCCGGCCACCGCGCCAACCAGCTGCTCCTCGAAGCCGGGAATGAAAGTGTGGGAACCGATCTCCAACGTTTGATCCTCAGCGGTGCCGCCTTCGAAGGCAACGCCGTCCACCTTGCCGCAGTAATCGAGGATGATCCTATCGCCGTTCTCCACGGGCCGATCCACGTCCTCATAGCGGACCTGCTTTTGTTGTTCCATCTTGAGGGCGTTGTCCACTTCATCGTCCGTCACAGTATACGCCAGCTTCTTCACGGCTATACCCTTGTACTGCCCCAGGGTCACTTCCGGTTTGAGTTGGACTTCGGCTACGTAGGTGACGCCCTCAGTCTCGCTCATAACGGGGATTTCCACCACAGAAGGACGATCCACGGGGACCAAATTGTGCTCCGATACAGCGGCGTCGTAGGGCTCCGCCCAGCACAGATCGAATGCTTCGTCGTAAAAGACCATGGCGCCGTAGTTGGCTTCAATGACCTTGCGGGGCGCTTTGCCCTTGCGAAAACCGGGCACAGGATACCGACTGGCGGTTTTATGATAGGCGTCGTTCAACGCCTTTACAAAGGCGTCCTTTTCGACGGTGATGGTGAGCCGGGCGATGTTGCCTTCCTTCATTTCAAGAACTGACATGATTCTTCTCCTTCTCTCTTTGCTCGCATACTCGGTGCATATTACCATAGCGTGTTATTCTACCATAGCCGAATCTCAAATGCAAGGACAAATCTGCGACATCCGAACGCCCTGTAGAAGAAATTCACAAGGCTGCCTCATTTTCTGCGGAAGGCGTAAATAAATTGAAACATTGCATATGTTTTCTTGACCTTTCGACCTGAACGGTGGTACAGTATGGAATATGAATGAAGCAAAGCCAAGGATCAACATCCTTAGATTGATATTGTTCGCTTTGGTCGCCATCGTCCTCTTTGGCGGTGTTTTTGCTGTGTTCTATCTTATGTTCCGCCAGCGGGATGCCTCCCTTACCTATGAAAAGCTGAGCATCGAAGCCAATATGGACTACGACGTGTCCGGCGGCTATCTCACCTACGCTTCCGCTACCGACCTTATTCAGGTGAACACCTCCGATACGAAGAAGAGCATCGTGACCAATCTGCCCACGGCCATCGACGGATTCGGGGTATCCTCCACCATTACGGCGGTGTACGCTGGCTCCAATCTCCAGCTGCGCAATTTCGAGACTCTGACGCTCAACGGTACCATCCGCGGCGTAGCCTGCGGGAGGAGCCATTGCGCCGCCCTTCGTACCAACGAAGTAAACGGTCTCGACTCCATCGTCGTCTTCAACGCCTCTGCAGAAGCCGTTGGCAACCCTATCGACTTTTCGGAGAGCAAGGTGATCAACTTTGGCTTCGAGACGGGCTATGAGCGTGAGCTGCTGTGGGTCATCTGCGTGAACACCCAGGCGTCCTTGCCGGTGACCACTGTTCGTCTGTATGACTACAACAACGGCGGAGCCATGAGCTACTACCCTTCCTTCTATGAGCAGAGTATTGAGCGGGTCTACTTCACAGAAAACTCCGTTTTTCTGGTGGGCACAGAGGACATCATCCGATACAATCTGGACAGCAGCCGGGAACGATATCGGGTAGGCATCTACGGCAAAGAGGTCATGGACGTGGCAGTCAGCAGCGGCACGGTGCGGTTTCTCCTTAAACCCCGGGGCGCCAGCAACGAGCACATCCTATATACCCTGGCTCTGGCCGAAGCGGACGCGCCCAACACCACCATGCTGACCGTATATGTTGGCGAAAACATCGTGAACGCTTTTTTGCAGAGCAACGGCATCCGCATCGTCACCAGGACCCGCATGATCAGCTACACTTATTCTGGCAAAAACACTCCTTCCGCCGACATCGAGCTGGAATATCCGGCCGACACTGCTTTGAAGCTGAACGACTCCTCCTTCCTGCTGGTCAGCGGAGACGATTGTTATTTCACGAAACGGGAGTCATAAGGAGGGGCTATGGTCGATTTGGTGATCCTCTTGATCCTGGCCATCGCTCTGTTGGCCGGCTATTATCGGGGCGTGATCTATTCCGCCATAAATGTCGGCGTATCCCTTCTTTCTTTCTGTATGGCCCTGCTTCTGTGCACCACGCTGTCAGGCTTCGTACAAAAGCGGCAGAACCTGTATGAAATGATGCTCTACTATTTCGAAGGGTACGAGTATATCAACGAAACCAGCGTGGAACTGGTGCACGTTTCGGTATCCCAGATCCAAGATAAGGAGCTGTCCGTGGTGGTAAAAAACGCGGACATGCCCTCTCCTTTCGACAGCGCCGTCACAAGCAACGTCAAAAAACAGGTATATGAAAGCCGCGGCATCTATTCTTTGGGCGACTACTTCAACCAGACCATCGTGGACACGGTGCTGAACATTTTATCTCTCCTGCTGCTGTTTCTGATTTTCCGACTGCTGCTCGGTTTCGTCCTACGGCTCATCGACTTCGGCGCGGCTGGATTGCCGCGGCTCAAGCAATTCGATGTACCCATCGCCTGCGGTATCGGGCTGCTGCACGGCGTGTTTCTGGTTTCCGTCCTGTTCATGTTGGTCCCTCTCATGCTGGTAGTGGTGCCCAGGCTATCGAAGTTCATTGACGATTCTCTGCTGGGCGGGTTTTTCTATCGCGGGAATCTGTTGCTGCGCATAGTGCCTACGGTATAGGCATAAAATATCAAGTTTCTTTCAGGAGGTTGTTTCGTATGTCGTTTATCGAGTCTCAACGCATGAGCGGCGTTTCCGGGTCCATCATCCGAGAGTTGTTCAAAATGACGGCGGCTCCCGATATGATCAGCTTCGCCGGCGGCAATCCCTCCCCCGACACCTTTCCCATGGAGGAAATGGCTGCTATCGCCAACGACGCTCTGCTCCACCGCGGCGCATCCATGCTGCAGTATGGGTTCACCGAAGGATTTCCCCCGCTTCGGGAAACCCTAAAGACCTATTATATGAAAAAGCACGTTTTTCCCAAGGAAACCGACGAGCTCATCACCGTCTCCGGCGGCCAACAGGCAGCGGATCTGACAGCTAAGGTACTGTTGAACGAAGGGGACGCGGCTCTCTGCGAAGAGCTGTCCTTCGTAGGCGTACTAAACACCTTCAGGGCCTACGGCGCGAAGCTGGTGGGCGTAAGGATGGAACCCGACGGCATGAATGTCCGGGACCTGGAGGACAAGATCAAAGCGAATCCCCGGGCGAAGCTCATCTATATCATCCCCAACTTTCAGAACCCCACGGGCTTCACCACTTCCTTGGAAAAGCGGAAGCAGATCTACGCCCTGGCCCAGCAATATGACCTGATGATCCTGGAGGACGATCCCTACGGTGAACTCCGGTATGAAGGCGAATTCCTGGCGCCCATCAAAAGCATGGATACCGACGGTCGCGTCATCTATGCGGGCAGCTTCTCCAAGACCATGGCGCCTGCACTCCGCGTCGGCTTTCTCGTCGCGGAAAGCACGCTTATGAAACGGCTCGTGGTGGCCAAGCAGACCGGGGACGTACATACCGCGACCCTGACCCAAGAGATCTGCTATCGTTACATGGCGGAACACGATTATGAGGGGCATCTGAACGATATCCGACGCATCTATGCGGTGAAGTGCAATCGTATGCTGGACGATATGGAGGAGCACTTCTCCCCCGCCATCACCTTCAACCGGCCGCAGGGAGGCCTCTTCGTCACCGCCTTTCTTCCCGGGGGCATGGATGCCTGGGACTTTGTTCAGGAAGGCATTGCCCGGAAGGTGGCGTGCGTACCCGGCGCAGCCTTCGTCATGGACCCCAAGGTGCCCAGCAACGCCTTTCGTATGAACTTCTCCATGCCGTCTCTCGAACAAATCGACAGGGGCACGGAGATCTTGGGCAAACTCACCTATGAATGGTGCAAATGATGGACTTTGAACGGTATTGGCAGGATTGCATCCAGCAAAACAAGAACTCCCTTCGGGCATGGTTTTGGCCCGACGCCCGGATCATCTGGCCCTGCACCGAGGAAGTATTCACGGTGGAGGAGTTTTTGCAGGCTAACTGCGAGTACCCGGGAGACTGGTCGGGAGAGCTTCTCAACGTGATCCAAACGCCCATGGGCGCTGTGACGGAATGTCGCATCGCTGCTGCCGATGGGAAATACAGCTGCCACGTTGCGTCTATCTTTACCATATACAAGGGGAAGATCGTTTCCCTTACCGAGTATTATGCCGACGACGGCCCTCCGCCCCAATGGCGCGTCAAACTATTGAAAAGATAAGCGAACGCCTCCGC
>JAZRUD010000012.1:0-2574 GCA_045652385.1 Clostridia bacterium | reverse complement strand
GAGAGCAGGGCGTTGAGATACCCGGCCCGATCGAGGCCCAGGGCGGAGGCGATCTTCTCGGTGATGAAGTTCAGGGTGTCGCTGTCGGCGCCGGTCTTGGTGCGGCTGCCGATCTCCTCGTTGTCGAAGAAGGCGGCGATGTTCACGCCGTTCTTCCGCTGGGGGCCGGTGATGCCCGCGAGGCTCGCGAAGGCGGACGTCAGGTTATCGAGCCGGGGCGCGGACAGCAGCTCTCCGTCAAAGCCCACCAGGGCGGGGGCTTCGGCGATGTACAGGACCAGGTCGAAGGAGAGGATGTCCTCCGCAGCCACGCCCATAACCTCGGCCACCTTCCTGAGGAAGAAGCCGTCCTTGTTGAATTCCTTTTCCACCGTGGCGGCAAGGGGCAGCAGGTCCTTGGCGGGGTCCAGCGCCACGCCCTTGTTGACTTCCCGGTTCATGTGGATGGCGAGATTCGGGATCGTGAACAGGGGCCGGCCGAAATCGAAGAGCCGGTGCTCCGGCTCCATGGCCTTCTCTCCCTTGAGGGTCACGAGACCCGCGCAGGACAGGGGCCGATCCATCCAGGTGCTGTAGATGAGCCCGCCGTAGGGCTCCACACTCAGCTTCAGACATCCCGCCGCCGTCTGCTCGGGATTGGGCTTGACGTAGAGGCAGGGCCAGTCCATGTGGTTGGCCGCCACCCTAAACCCGTCCTGAGGCCGAAAGCTCTCACCCACGGTGAAGGCCACGGCCATGGTGCCCCGGCAGTCGATCCGGTACTTGCCGCCGGGAGAAAGCTGCCAGTCGCCGGCGAGGGGCAGATCTTCAAATCCTTCCTCTTTCAAAATGCGCAGCACCTCCGCGACCCCGTGATAGGGGGACACGGACCGGGTCAAAAAGTCCATCAGCGCCTGGATATCCTGTTTCATAGCTACCTCCGACAAGTTTTCTGCCTTCATTATAACAGGTTTCGGAAAACATACAACCGGTTTTCGTTTACAATGCTCCGAGGCCATGGTATACTTTTCCCCATGGAAAAGAAGATAAACGGAAACGTCAGCGGCATCCGCGACGTGCTGCTGGACGAAATGAAGACCCTCTACGACATGGACCAGCCTGCGGGCACCTTCGCCTCCCGGGAGCTGCTGGAGGCTTTGTGCGCCTTCACAGGCCGGATCAACCGGGAGATCAGCGTCTATATCTCCCGGGCGGGCCTTATCAAGGACGTGTCCGTCGGCGACGATCGGACCGTCTCCATGCCCGAGATGCGATTGGTCCGCAACATCGACCGGCTCTGCGGCGTCCGCTGCATCCACACCCACCCCAACGGCAGCGGGTACCTCTCCGACGTGGACCTGGGCACCCTCAACGCCATGCGGCTGGACGCCATGTGCGCTGTCGGCGTCAAGGAAGGTAAGCCCGCCAGCTTCTACGCGGCCTTCGTGGGCGAGGTGGTGGACGAGGAGCGAAAACCCCTGGTGTACGGCCCCCTGCGCTACGATCGCCTGCCCCAGCGGGGCCTGCTGGACGCCATTTTGGAGGCGGACCAGCGCTTGAAGGCCCCCGCCGTGGACGTGGCCGGGACCAAGCCGGAGCGGGCCATATTGGTGGGCATCGAGAACAACGAGGGCTACGACACCCTGTCCGAATTGGAAGAGCTGGCCAGGACCGCCGGCGTGGACGTGATCCGCCGGGAGAGCCAGAAGAAGCGCTCCGTCGACAGCGCCACCTACATCGGCTCCGGCAAGGCGGACGAGCTTAGGCTTCTGGCCAGCGCCACGGAGGCGGACCTGTTCATCTTCGACGACGAGCTCTCCGCCATCCAGATCCGCAACCTGGAGGACATCCTCTGCACCCCGGTCATCGATCGGACCATGCTCATATTGGACATCTTCGCCACCCGGGCCACCAGCCGGGAGGGGCGGCTCCAGGTGGAGCTGGCTCAGCTCCAGTACCGGCTCCCGCGGCTTCTCGGCACGGGCCTGGCCCTTTCCCGTCAGGGCGCGGGCGTGGGCGCCCGGGGTCCCGGTGAAAAGAAGCTGGAGATCGACCGCCGCCGCATCCGCCGCCGCATCTTCGAATTGAAGGAAGAATTGAAGGAGGTGGAGGGCCAGCGGTCCCTTCGCCGCACCGCCCGGAAGAGGACCGGCGTGCCCCTCATCGCCCTGGTGGGCTACACCAACGCGGGCAAGAGCACGCTGCTGAACGCCCTTACCAACGCCTCCGTTTTGGCGGAGGACAAGCTTTTCGCCACCCTGGACCCGGTGGTCCGTCAGATCACCCTGCCCCAGGGCACGGCCTGTATCCTTTCCGACACCGTGGGATTCATCAACAAGCTCCCCACGGACCTGATCGAGGCATTCCGCTCCACCTTGGAGGAGGTCCGGGACGCCGATCTCATCCTCCACGTCATCGACAGCAGCTGCCCTCACTATGAGATCCAGATGCAGGTGGTCACCGAGGTCCTCACCTCCCTGGGGGCCGGGAACACCCCCCGCATCGACGTATACAACAAGGTGGACAAGGAGGGCGCCCTGCCCGCGCACCGGGGCGATTTCGTCCACATCTCCGCCCTCACGGGTCAGGGCCTCG
>JAZRUD010000011.1:0-2467 GCA_045652385.1 Clostridia bacterium | reverse complement strand
GGGCACTGCTCGGGGGCCTTCTCGCCTTCATACACGTAACCGCAGATGCTGCATACGAACTTTGCCATGATAGATCCTCCTGATTATATTCTCGGTGTTTCCCCGCTCGCTCGCGGGTACTCATCTATAATATTGTAAGTTCTCCCCTGCCCCTCTGTCAACACCCGGCGACAAGTTTTTGCCGTCTATGACCTCAGTGTCAGCTCTACCAGATTGTCCAAATCGACCTTGGTTCCGTCAACAAGGAGCAGGGCCCGGTTCGCTTCGTCCAGGCGGCGGGCACGGCCGGTGAGGGTCTCATAGCGGCCGCCGGCCTTTTTCTCGTCCGGGACGAAACGGGTGAGGGATACCTCCGGCTGATCGGGGAGTCGCTGCCGCAGGAGAGAAAGCTGCTCGTCCAGGGCGATGAGAGCGTCCTCCCCCAGCTCCGGGGCCGCCTCCGTGAGCCGGGCTGCCTCCGCGATCTCCCCTTCGAAGCCCGTCAGGGCTGAAAAGGGCAAAAACTGGGCCGCCCGCTTGCTCATGGGCATGGGCGGGTGCTTCTTCGACACGGGTCGCGGCAGATGCAGGATGTCGTCGTAGCTTGTTGTATCCATTTGGTTTTCTGCTGTCGTCACTATCAATGTGAAACACCTCATCCACCGCAAGCGGTCCCCCTTTACCCAGGGGCTTCGCTCGACTTTCGCTGAAAAGGCCGCACTATGGCCTTTTCCGGGCGCTCAGTCCCCCTCAAGGGGAAAGCAGTCATGTCAGCGGATGAAGTTTGTGCGATTGCCCCGCTCCGTCTCGGGCAGGGAGACGCCGGCCTGACGGCCCGCTTCCTGACACTTCAGAAGGTAGGCCATATTTCTGGCCAGGTTCCGCATGGTCTGCAGCCCCTCGGCGTCCTCTGCGGCCTCCCCTGCCTTCGCGCCGTGCATGAGGTTCCAGTAGGTCGATCCCACCACGGGCATACGGCAGATGCCGAAGTACTTGTTGAGCACGTCGAAGGAGGCCGAGGTGCCGCCTCGCCGGGCCACGGCCACGGAGGCTCCGGGCTTGAAGGCGAAGGCAGCGCCGCCGCTGTAGAAGGCCCGATCCAGGAAGCTGAGGATGCGGCCGCTGGGATGGGCGTAATAGACCGGGGTGCCGAAGACGAAACCGTCCGCCTCTTTGGCCTTGGCGATGAAGTCGTTGACCCCGTCCCCGTTTCCGAAGGCGCAGCCTGCCTCGGTGCAGCCGCCGCAGTCCAGACAGTCCCGGATGGGGCCGTTGCCCACGTTCACGATCTCGTAGTCGATCCCCTCCCGTCTCAGCTGCTCGCCGATCTCTTTGAGGGCGATATAGGTGTTGCCCGTAGGCCGGGCACTGCCGTTGAGCATCAATACTTTCATAGGGTGCCTCCTTGTATGATTATGCGTTTATGCCGCATATATGCAGTACGTCATGCTTTATGGCCGCCGATCTGGGCGTTCCTGTCCTTGGTGGTGGCGCCTTCCTTCAGGTCCATGCCCTTTAGGATGGCGTTGCCACCGAACTTCTTGCGGATATCCAGCACCGCCTGCTGGGCACGCTGTTCCCGCTGCTGCCTGTCCCGGCGCGCCTGCCGAGCCCGCTCCTCCGCTTCCGGATCGCTGAACAGGTCCAGCTGCTCGCTTTTGCCGCCCGCCGGGTCCATGCCCATCTCCTCCAGCCGCCCGGCCGCCACCTGGATACGGCGCACTGTAAGGCTTTTATCCGCCACCCGATCGAAGACCGTCACCAGGGCCGCCGCGATATCCTTGGCGGAGGCGGTGGGCTCCCGGAAACGGTGGCTGCCGTGGGTGGGTTTGGGAGCGGAGCGGCCGTAATAGTCTATGACCACCTCGCCCTTGTACTCTGCGGCGCCGGCCAGATTCTCCACGTCGTAGCCTATATACAGGTACACCTCCCCCGCCAGCAGGCCTCGATCGACGAGATCCAGGGAAAGGCTCTCCGCCATCTCCCGGACGATGAGCCGGGCCTCTGAAAAGGCGTAGGGCCGCATGAGCACCTGGCCGCTGCCCACGCTCCTGGACTCCGGCGTATAGGCTTTGACGGCCTCCAGGGTGCAGGGTTCGTAGCCCCAGGCGTGATCGATGAGCAGCTCCGCGTTCACGCCGAAGATTTTGTACAGGGCGTCCTCGCTGCTGAGGGACATGCGGGCCAGATCCCCCATGGTATATACGCCCCGGCTCGCCAATCGTCTGGCCGTGCCCAGGCCCACCCGCCAGAAGTCGGTGATGGGGCGGTGGCCCCACAGCTGTTCCCGATAGGTCTGCTCCGTGAGCTCAGCGATCCGGGCACCGTGCTCGTTGGGGGCGGCGTGCTTGGCCACGATGTCCATGGCCACCTTACACAGGTAGAGATTGGTGCCGATCCCCGCCGTTGCGGTGATGCCTGTGAGTTCCAGAATCTCCTTGATGATCCGTTTCACAAAGTCATAGGGACTCAGACCGCTGACCTTCAG
>JAZRUD010000010.1:0-6286 GCA_045652385.1 Clostridia bacterium | reverse complement strand
GATGTGCGGCAACGGCATCCGATGCGTAGGGAAGTACCTGTACGACAGGGGACTGATCCAAAGGGAGCGATTGACGGTGGAATCCCTTTCCGGCGTCAAGACCCTGACATTGAAAATCGAGGACGGGCAAGTCAGAAGCGTCGCGGTGGACATGGGCTCCGCCGTTATGGAGCAGGAGGCCCTGACCCTGTCCCACGGCATGGGCGTGGGAACGCTCATCTCGGTGGGGAATCCCCATCTGGTGGTCTTCTCCAAGGACGTGGAGGCCCTGCCTCTGTACCTTTGGGGGCCCCGGGTCGAAGCCGATCCCCGGTTCCCGGACGGCGTCAACGCCGAGTTCGTCCAGATCCTGTCGACCCACAAGCTTCGGATGCGGGTCTGGGAGCGGGGCTGCGGGATCACCATGGCGTGCGGCACGGGGGCCTGCGCCTCCGCCTTCGCGGCGGTGAGGGCGGGGCATTGTGCTTTCGGCAAGCCCATCGAGGTTCTCTTGGACGGGGGGCCCCTGTCCGTCACCGTGGACGCGGAGGGCGGCCTCCTCATGGAGGGCCCCGCCGTGACCGTATTCGAGGGGGAAGTATGAGCATTATCAATACCGCATATGGCCAGCTGCCGCCCGCTTTCTTCTTCACCCGCCTGAACGACACCGTAGCGGCCTATGGGGCGTCGCATCCGGACAAGCATCTTTTGCGGCTGGGCGTGGGGGACGTGACGGGCCCTCTGGCGCCGGCGGTCATCGAAGCTTTGTGCCGAGCCGTCAGCGAGCAGAGCAAAGCCGCCACCTTCCACGGGTATCTGCCGGAGGTCGGCCTGGACTTCCTGCGGGCGGCCGTGGCAGCCTACTACGGGCGGCGGAACGTGCGGATTTCGCCCGAGGAGATCTTCACCTCCAGCGGCGCGGCGGACGATCTGGGGGCCATCGGCAACCTGTTTTCGCCCGCTGCCCGGGTGCTGGTCGTGGAGCCTGCCTATCCCGCCTACGTGGATACCAGCCGTATGGCGGGGCGTGAGATCGTCCATCTGCCCGGGACCCGGGAGAACGGCTTTTTGCCTCTGCCCGAAGATCTTGACGCCGATCTCATATACCTCTGTTCCCCCAACAACCCCACGGGGACGGCCTACACCCGCCCGCAGCTTCAGCAGTGGGTAAACTGGGCTAACGCCCGCGGCGCGGTCATCCTGTTCGACGCCGCCTACGAATCGTTCATCCAGGACGAGGACGTGCCCCACAGCATCTACGAGCTGCCGGGAGCTGAAGAGTGTGCCATCGAGATATGCTCTTTTTCCAAAACAGCGGGGTTCACGGGCATGCGCCTCGGCTACACCGTGGTGCCGAAAGCCCTGGTGCGGGACGGCTTTTCCCTCCATGACATGTGGAAGCAGGATCGGACCACCCGGACCAACGGCGTTTCGTACGTTTTGCAGCGGGCGGGGGAGGCGGCCCTGTCTCCGGCGGGCCTTCGTCACAGCCGGGAGAGTATCGCCGTCTATCAGGAGAACGGACGCATCCTCTCGGAAGCGCTGAGAAAGGCCGGCCTGTGGTTCACCGGCGGCCGCAACGCCCCCTATCTTTGGCTGCCCTGTCCGGAGGGGCAAAGCGGCTGGGAATTCTTTGAGCATCTGCTTCAGCGGGCCCAGATCGTCGTCACCCCCGGGGAGGGCTTCGGCGAGGTCGGCGCAGGCCATGTGCGCCTGAGCTGCTTCGGCAGCCGGGAGGATACGGAGGAGGCGGCCCGGCGGCTGCTGGATATCCTATAGTATTAGGAGGCATGTATGGATAGGGAAATGATCGTGATCCTGGATTTCGGCGGCCAGTATAAGCAGCTCATCGCCCGGCGGGTCCGGGCGTGTCGTGTCTATTGCGAGATACGGCCCTGCACCACGCCGTTGGAGGAGCTTCGGGCCCTGTCGCCCAAGGGCGTCATATTGACCGGCGGTCCCGGCAGCGTCTATGAACCGGACGCACCCACCTGCGACCTCGGTCTCTTTTCCCTGGGCGTTCCCATCTTAGGCATCTGCTACGGGGCCCAGCTCATGGCCCATCTGTTGGGCGGGCGGGTGCAATCCGCCCAAACGTCGGAATACGGCCATACGGACCTGTTGATCGACGAGCCCGATTCAGCTCTCTTTCATGATACGCCCTGTGAGACGGTCTGCTGGATGAGCCATCGGGACTATATCGCCGCCCTGCCCGCGGGGTTCAGGGTCACGGCCCGCACCCCGGCCTGCCCCGTGGCGGCCATGGAGGACCCGGCACGGGGGCTCTCCGCCCTGCAGCTCCACCCCGAGGTTCGTCACACTCCGGAGGGGGCGGACATGCTCCGCCGCTTCGTGCGGGACGTCTGCGGCTGCGGCGAGAGCTGGGTCATGGATTCCTATATCGAGGAACAGGTGACGGCCATCCGCGCCCAGGTGGGCGACGGCCGGGTGCTGCTGGCTTTGTCCGGCGGCGTGGATTCCTCGGTGGCGGGGGGCCCGCTGTCCAGGGCCATTGGAAAGCAGCTTATCTGCGTGTTCGTGGACCACGGGCTCATGCGCAAGGGGGAGGCGGACCGGGTGAAGGCCGTCTTCGGCCCCGGCGGCAGCTTCGATCTGACCTTTCGGCCGGTGGACGCCAGCGATCGGTTTTTCCGGGCGCTGCGGGGCGTGACGGAGCCGGAGCAGAAACGCAGGATCATCGGCGAGCAGTTCATCCGAACCTTCGAGGCGGAGGCGAGAACCCTGGACGATACGGCGTTTTTGGCGCAGGGCACCATCTATCCCGACGTGGTGGAAAGCGGTACGGGCAGCGCCGGAGCCGTCATCAAATCCCATCACAACGTGGGCGGGCTCCCGAAGGACCTGTCCTTTGCCGGCCTGGTGGAGCCGTTGCGGCCGCTGTTCAAAGACGAGGTCCGGGACCTGGGTCGAAAGCTGGGTTTGCCGGAAAGCATCGTCCGCCGCCAGCCCTTCCCGGGTCCTGGCCTGGGCGTGCGGATCGTGGGCGAGGTGACCGAGGACAAGGTGCGCATCGTCCAGGAGGCGGACGCCATCTTTCAGGAGGAGCTCGCGCGGTTCGGCGTGGACACGGGTTCGGGCCAGTTCTTCGCGGCGTTGTCCAACCTGCGTTCCGTGGGCGTCATGGGGGACGGCCGTACCTACGACTACGCTGTGGTGCTGCGGGCAGTCCAAACCGAGGACTTTATGACCGCCGCGGCGGCGCGGCTGCCCTACGAGCTGCTGGATGCGTGCATGAATCGGATCATCAACGAGGTCGGCGGGGTGAACCGGGTGCTGTACGACTTGACCAGCAAGCCCCCGGCCACCATCGAGCTCGAATAGGCCGTCCAAACAGAGCATACTAAGCGCATACCGAAGCGACAGCAAGAACGAAAAGGAGAGAGATACTATGTGCGGCATCGTTGGATTTACCGGACGCCGGGAAGCGGCGCCCATTCTGCTCAACGGATTGAGCATGCTGGAATACCGGGGATATGATTCCGCCGGTCTGGCAGTACGGGACGGCGATTCGCCTACGGCGGTGGTAAAGGCCACCGGAAAACTCAAAAACCTCATAGAAAAGACGGAGGCCGGGGCGACCATGCCCGGCTGCTGCGGCATCGGGCACACTCGCTGGGCCACCCACGGGGCGCCTACCCAGACCAACGCCCATCCCCATATCAGCGCCAACGACATGGACGAGATGGGGTCCGAGGTGGTCGGCGTCCACAACGGCATCATCGAGAACTATGCCGAGATCAAGCAGAAGCTTTTGAACAACGGCTATCGGTTCTACAGCGGAACGGACACCGAGGTGGCCATCAAGCTGGTGGATTATTATTATAAAAAGTATCGCATCGGACCCATCGACGCCATCAACCGCATGATGGTCCGGGTCCGGGGGAGCTACGCTTTGGCCCTCATGTTCAGGGATTATCCCGGCGAGATCTACGCGGCCCGGAAGGAAAGTCCCCTGGTCATCGGCGTGGCGGAAGGGGAGACCTTCCTCGCTTCCGACGTGCCGGCCCTGCTGCAGCATACCCGGGACGTATACTACATCGACAACCTCCAGTCTGCTCGGCTTTTGCCCAGGGAAGCCCATTTCTTCGATCTGAACGGAGACGAGATACAGCTGCCCCTCACCCACGTGACCTGGAGCGCTGAGGCGGCCCAGAAGGGCGGCTACGCCCACTTCATGATCAAGGAGATCCACGAACAGCCCAGGGCCGTTCGGGACACTCTGAACAGCCTCGTCCGCGAGGGACGGATCGACCTTGGCGCCGTGGGCTTCACCAAGGAGCAGCTTTCCGCCGTCCGAAACATCGAGATCGTGGCCTGCGGCTCCGCCTGGCACGTGGGCATGGCGGCGCAGTACGTCATAGAGGACCTGGCGGAAGCGCCCGTGCGGGTGGAGCTGGCCAGCGAATTCCGCTATCGGAAGCGCCTTCTGGGACCGGATACGTTGGTGATCGTCATCTCCCAGTCCGGGGAGACGGCGGACAGCCTGGCCGCCCTCAGAGCGGCGAAAGCCATGGGCGTGCCCACCTTGGCTGTGGTGAACGTGGTAGGCTCCTCCATCGCCCGGGAGGCGGACCACGTGCTCTATACCCTGGCGGGGCCGGAGATCGCCGTAGCCACGACCAAGGCCTACAGCGCCCAGCTCTCCGCTCTGTACGCCTTCGCCGTGGAGCTGGCCTTCGTGCAGGGGAAGCTGAGCGAGGAACGGTATGGGGCTCTGATCGGGGAGCTGCTGTCCCTGCCCGACAAAATGACGGAGATTCTGCAGGACAAGGAGCGCATCCAGTGGTTCGCGTCCCGCCACGCCAACGCCCGGGACATCTTCTTCATCGGCAGGGGCCTCGATTACGCCATCTGCCTGGAGGGAAGTCTCAAGATGAAGGAGATCTCCTACATCCACAGCGAAGCATACGCCGCCGGGGAGCTGAAGCACGGCACCATCAGCCTGGTGGAGAACGGCACGCTGATCGTGGGCATCCTCACCCAGAAGGACGTGTTGGAGAAGACCGTCAGCAATATGGCCGAGTGCCGAGCCCGGGGGGCCTATCTGATCGGCCTTGCGGGCCGGGGCAGTCCCACCGTGGACGGGTTCGCGGATTTCGCCATCTTCGTTCCCGAAACGGATCCTCATTTCATGGGGTCTTTGGCCATCATTCCCCTGCAGTTTCTGGCTTATTATACCAGCGTGTCCAAGGGCCTGGACGTGGACAAGCCTCGGAATCTTGCCAAAAGCGTCACCGTGGAATGACGGCTGGAAAAAACTGACCGACAAAAAAAGGCATGCAAGGCGGAATACCCTGCATGCCTTTCCTTATTACTTACGGCTGGATCACCCGGACGGTGAAGCGGCTGCCGTCGGCGGTGATGGTCTTCACGAGGGCGAAGCCGCCGTCGAGGGGGAGCGTGAGCTTGATCCCGTCGCCGTCCGGCTCCGTTCTGGCGGCGTCCAGGTCGTACCCGAGGCCCAGGCGCGCGGCCATATCAGAAAGGCCCAGAAGCGGCGCGTCCTGGGGGTAGAGCACGGCGGACTCCATCAGCGGCTGGCCCGTGCGGCTGTCCAGATACACGGTGAGGGAAAAGGCGTCCCGATCGCTCAGGTCCATCCAGGCCTGGGCGCACCAGAGCGAGTAGCGGCTGCCGTCGGCGGTGAGATAGTCCCGGAGGGTGGCGCTGGCGTGCACCTCCCGCGAGGAGGCGCTCACAGCAGCCTGGAGCTCCGCGTCCTGGCCTGCGGCGGCCATCATGTCCGCGAACAGCCGATCCCAGGCGGCGCTGACGAGCGCACTGGCTTCGCTTTCCGTCAGTTCGTCGGGCAGGGGGTTCCGCTGGGGCCCCTCGGTCTCCCCGGCGCTGAAGAGAGCGACCCGGGTGGAGAGGGATAACGGCGCGCCGACGGCGATGCCGCTTTCCAGGGTGAAGGGTTCGTAGCCCGGCTTATCGTAGAGGCGGCGCTCCTCGCTTTTGAGGAGGAGGCTGCTGACGAGCACGCACAAAAAGGCGCTCGCCGCCGTGCCCACGCAGATGAGCACGTAGAGGAGGGTGGTCTTATCCTTGCGGGTCAATTTCCTCATGGCTGGCCTCCTTTCCGCGCTTGTCCTTGGGCATGGGCAGATCGAACCAGACGCTGGTGCCCTCGCCAACCTTGCTCTCAAAATGAAGATCGCTGCCGTGGAGCTGGGCGATCTTGTTCCCGATGGCCAGCCCGAGACCTGCCCCGTGCTGGGCTCGGGACCGGGATTTGTCCACCATGAAGAAGGCTTCTGTGATCCGGTTCAGCTCCTCCTCCGGG
>JAZRUD010000009.1:0-1288 GCA_045652385.1 Clostridia bacterium | reverse complement strand
TTGTACACCACGCGTGCATCCAGCACTTCCTGCGGCACGTTCTCGTTGAAGCCCGTCGCTTCTTCGATCACCATGTCGTCGTAGCCCTTCTGCTTCATCGCGCGGCGGGCGAGGTATTCCGGGTTGCCGCCCAGCAGGATGTCCGTGCCGCGGCCGGCCATGTTGGTGGCGATGGTCACCGCGTTGAACTTGCCCGCCTGGGCCACGATCTGGGCCTCCTTGGCGTGATATTTGGCGTTCAGCACCTGGTGAGGAATGCCCGCCCGGCTCAGCCTGTCGGAAAGGTATTCGCTCTTCTCCACGCTGATGGTGCCGACGAGCAGGGGACGGCCCGTCTTGTGGACCTCCACGATCTCGTCCACCACGGCCTTGAACTTGCCGGCCTCGGTGGTGTAGACCACGTCCGCCATGTCCTGCCGGATACAGGGCTTGTTGGTGGGGACCTCCACCACGTCGAGACCGTAGATGGCGGTGAACTCGTCCTCCTCGGTCTTGGCCGTGCCGGTCATGCCCGCCAGCTTGTGGAACATACGGAAGTAGTTCTGGAAGGTGATGGTGGCCAACGTCTTGTTTTCCCGCTCCACCTTCACGCCTTCCTTGGCTTCCAGCGCCTGGTGCAATCCCTCGTTGTACCGGCGGCCGATCATGAGCCGGCCCGTGAACTCGTCCACGATGAGCACCTGCCCGTCCTGGACCACATAGTCCTTGTCCCGGGTGAAGAGGGAGTGGGCGCGGAGAGCCTGCTTGATGTAGTGGTTCAGCTCCGTGTTCTCCGCGTCGGACAGGTTGTCCACGTTGAAGTACTTCTGGGCTTTCTCGATGCCCTGGGCGGTCAGCTGGACCGTGCGGCGGCGGATGTCGCACATGTAGTCGCCGCTGTCCTCCTGTTCCACGCCCATGAGCTGGTCGGACTTGCTGATATCCTTGATGTCCTCACCCCGGGTGAGTCGGCGGACGAACCGGTCCGCCTCCCGGTACATCTCCGAGCTCTCCTCGCCCTGACCGCTGATGATGAGAGGGGTGCGGGCCTCGTCGATGAGGATGGAATCCACCTCGTCCACGATGGCATAGTTGAGCTCCCGCTGGACCATGTTCTCCCGGTAGACCACCATGTTGTCCCGCAGATAGTCGAAGCCGAACACGTTGTTGGTGCCGTAGGTGATGTCGCAGTTGTAGGCCGCCCGCCGCTCGTCGGAAACGAGATCGTGGACGATGCAGCCCACGGACAGCCCCAAAAAGCGGTGGATCTTGCCCATCCACTGGGCGTCGCGCTTGGCCAAATAATCGT
>JAZRUD010000008.1:0-7545 GCA_045652385.1 Clostridia bacterium | reverse complement strand
AGCAGCTCCGCGTTCACGCCGAAGATTTTGTACAGGGCGTCCTCGCTGCTGAGGGACATGCGGGCCAGATCCCCCATGGTATATACGCCCCGGCTCGCCAAGCGTCTTGCCGTGCCCAGGCCCACCCGCCAGAAGTCGGTGATAGGGCGATGATCCCACAGCTGTTCCCGATAGGTCTGCTCCGTGAGCTCAGCGATCCGGGCCCCGTGCTCGTTGGGGGCGGCGCGCTTGGCCACGATGTCCATGGCCACCTTGGCGAGATACAGGTTGGCGCCCACGCCCGCGGTGGCGGTGACGCCGGTTTCCTGCAGGACCTCCTCCATCATCTTCTCCGTCAGAGCCCGCGGCGTGAGGCCGTAGGTTTGGAGGTAGGGGGTCAAGTCGATGAACACCTCGTCGATTGAATAGACCTGGATGTCCTCCGGGGCCACGTAGCGCAGGTAGACGCCGTAGATCCTGGCGCTGTAGTCCATGTACTTCTTCATCTGAGGCGGGGCGGTGATATAGTCTGCCTGGAGCGCGGGATCGGCCTGGAGCTCATGGGCGAAGGCGGAGCTCCCGAGAAGCTTGTGTCGGGGGGCCTCCATCCGCCGCAGGGTGTTGATCCGGCGCATGCCCTCCTCCACCTCGAAAAGCCGGGCCCGGCCCGGGATACCGTGGGCTTTCAGGGCCGGGGACACGGCGAGACAGATGGTTTTCTCCGTCCGACTCCGATCCGCCACCACCAGCAGCGTGTCCAGAGGGTCCAATCCCCGCTCCACGCACTCCACGGAGGCGTAGAAGGACTTGAGGTCGATGGCCGCATACCAGCGCTCTTCCATAATCCGCGCCTCCTTTCTTTACCTATAGCATATCACATCCGCGCCTTTCGGTACAGAAAAAAACCTGTAAACAGTCCCATACGGGGCCGCTTACAGGATCAAAAGGAGTCAAATGCGCTCACGAAAGGGCGCCGGTGATGGCGTTCAGCAGATCGGCGTATTCGGTGAAGGCGGGAAGCTGGGGGTAGTCGGCCTTGATCCTATCCGTGGTGCGGAAGAGAAAGCCCGCCTTGCTGGCGAGGAGCATATCTAGGTCGTTGTAGCTGTCGCCCACGGCGATGGTCTCGAAGCCCACGCTTTGGAGGGCGCGGACCGTGGTCAGCTTCGAATCCCTGCAGCGCATGCGGATATCCTGGAGCTCGCCGGTATCGGACACGACAAGGGAGTTGCAAAAGATGGTGGGACGGCCCAGCTTGTCCAGCAACGGCTTAGCGAACTCCTCGAAAGTGTCGCTGAGGATCACCGTCTGGGCCCTATCCCGCAGCGCATCCAGAAAGTCCCGGGCGCCGGGCAGGGGGTCGATCCTCTCGATGACGTCCTGTATCTCCTGCAAGCCCAGGCCGCGCTCCTTCAGTATGCCCATGCGCCAGTGCATGAGCTTGCGGTAGTCCGGCTCGTCCCGGGTGGTGCGCTTCAGCTCCGGGATGCCGCTGACCCGGGAGAATTCGATCCAAATCTCAGGGGTCAGCACCCCCTCCATATCCAGGCAAACCAGATCCATAAATCATCATACCTTTCTTGGCAGTTTTTGCCGATTTTGTCTGCAAAATTGCCGCCCCGCACGGCGGCAAAGGCAAAAAGTGCCGGTATTGGAAGCATCGCTTCTAATACCGCCACTCCTTCTGCACGACTTTGTCCAACACGTAGGAAAGCATATCCGCCCGGTCGATCACATCCCGATGCCGCACGGGACGGTTTCTAAGACCCTGCAGGTTCTTAGGCATGGGCACGCCCGTTACCGTTTCCAGCCGTTCCATGGCGGCGAACTCGTCTTCCCCCGGCTCCTCGCCCAACGCTTCCAGTACCGCCGCCGGGAACTTGTAGGGGGAAGCGGTGGAAAGGATCACCACGGGCCCATGATCGGGGCAGGCGGCTTTATACTGCCGGGCCGCGTCATAGGCCACCGCGGTATGGGTGTCCATGAGATAGTCGTATCGACGCCAGACCTCCCCGATGGCCGCCCTGGTGCCCTGATCGTCGCAGCAGGCGGCGAAGAACAGCTGATCCAGCTGCTTTTTGAGGGAAGCCGGGACCTGGTAAGCCCCGGTCTCAGACAGGGATTTCATGAGCCGCGCCACCAGGTCCGTGTCTTTCGACAGCAGAAACAGCAACCGTTCCAGGTTGCTGGACACCAGTATGTCCATGGAGGGGGAAACCGTTTTGTAGAAGGGCCGGTTCCGATCATATACGCCCGTAGATAGGAAGTCGGTCAGGATGTTGTTGGCGTTGGAGGCGCATATGAGCTTGCCCACGGGCAGGCCCAGCTCTTTGGCAAAATATCCGGCCAGGATGTCGCCGAAATTGCCGGTGGGCACTGCGAAGTCCACCGCGTCTCCCACGGCAATCCGGCCCGATTCGACCAGATCCGCGTACGCCTTGAAGTAATAGACCACCTGAGGCGCGAGACGGCCGATGTTGATGGAGTTGGCCGAGGACAGCCGCACGCCCTTCCCCCGCAGCAGGCCCTCTCGCTCCACCGCAGCGAAGATGCTCTTGACGCCGGTCTGCGCGTCGTCGAAGTTGCCCCGGACGGCTGAGACCCAGACGTTGTCCCCATCCTGTGTGGTCATCTGGGCCTGCTGGACGGGGCTGACGCCGCCGTAGGGATAGAAGACCATGATCCGGGTGCCGGGCACGTTTCGAAAGCCCTCCATGGCGGCCTTGCCCGTGTCGCCGCTGGTGGCGGTGAGAATGAGGATATCGTCGCTGACACCGCACTTCTTTCGGGCGGCTGTCATGAGCACGGGCAGCATGGCCAGAGCTACGTCCTTGAAGGCGCTGGTGGGCCCGCGGAAGAGTTCCAAAACGGTATCGTCTCCGACGCGCACCGTGGGCGTCAGCTCGTCTCTCTCGAACTTGCCCGCATAGGCCTGCCGTACCAGGGCCGCCATCTCCGCCTCGGAAAAGGACGGCAGCAGGGCTGCCAGGATCTTCGCGGCCATCTCCTGGGTGGAAAGGGGCAGCAGGGCCCGCCAGTCCAGCGCAGCATCGGCAAGAGAGACGGGGCTGTAGAGGCCGCCGTCTGAGGCCATGCCGTCCAAGATCGCCTGGGCGCTGGACGCTTTGAGGTCGTTGTTTCGTGTGCTTTGGTAGATCATATTCCTCCTCTTTTGCCGCTGCCGACAAAAAAGCCTTGCAATTCGTTAGGCTATATGATATATTGTCTGCTATTGAAAGTCAAGTGTTTTTCACCAGAGGACATTTCATCCCTGATGAGCACTGGAAAGGAAAAACCGGGACATGCAGATCGGATTGCTGGGCTATGGGACCGTAGGTAAATCGTTTTATGCCCTGAGCAAAGAGCAGCCGTCCCTGACGGTGAAGACGCTCCTCACGCGCCGCCCCCGAGGCACGGCCTGCCGGGAGACGGATTCCTTCGCAGATATCCTGAACGACCCCGCGATCGACCTGGTGGTGGAGCTTATCGGCGGCATTCACCCGGCCTATGAATATATCTCGGCGGCTCTGAAGGCCAAGAAGCACGTGGTCACCGCCAACAAAGCGGTGGTTTGCGCCTATTATACCGAGCTGGTGCAGCTGGCTCAGGAGAACGGCGTGTGCCTTCGATGCACAGCGGCGGCGGGCGGCGGCATCCCCTGGCTGTCCTCCCTGGGCCGCGTGGCGAAGATGGACCGGGTCAACGCCGTGGAGGGCATCCTCAACGGCACCACCAACTACATTCTCTCGGAGATGACCGCCCGGAACGCCGCCTATGACGAATTGCTTAAGGAAGCCCAGGCCCTGGGCTACGCGGAGGCGGACCCCACCGACGACGTGGAAGGCTATGACGCCCGACGCAAGCTGGTGCTGAGCGCGAACCTGGCCTTTTCCGCCCTGCTCAGGGAGCAGGACATCCCCTGCATCGGCATCTCCCGCATGACCGTTTGGGACGTCGCCTGGGCGAGGGAGCGGGGCCTGGTCTGGAAGCTGATCGCCCGGGCCGAGCGACGGGGCGACGCCGTGGGCGCCTTCGTGTGCCCCACCCTCTTCCCCGCCTCCACGCCGGAAGCACAGACCAACGGCAGCGCCAATTTGGTCTCCCTCTACGCGGAGCGCATCGGGAAACAAAGCTTTTCCGGCGCCGGGGCGGGCGGCTGGCCCACGGCGTCCAACGTGCTGGCGGACTGTCTGGAGATCGCCTACAGCGCCCGGACCTTCTACAGCGACCGGCCCGTGACGCCCCTGCCCGTCGACAACCGGGGCGAGCCGAAGACCTGGCTGTTCCGCAGCTACGGGCGTTACACGGTCCGCGAAGAAACCGCCGCTGACGCCTTTGAGGCCTACGCCGCCGTATCCGAGATCGATCCCGGGGCGCTGCTGGCGTATCTGCCCCAGGGCATGCTGTAAACATCCCGCACCCATACGAAGCGATAAGGAGGAAAGACCATGAATCCCAGTTCCCGCTTTTATCTGGTGGCAGCCGAGGTGCTGCCGGAGATCTTTATAAAGGTAGCGGAGGCAAACCGGCTTCTTCGGGCAGGCGAAGTCGCCACGGCCAGCGACGCGGCCAAAGCCGTGGGCATCAGCCGGAGCGCCTACTATAAGTATCGGGACGCCATCCAGCCCTTCACCGACATGTCCACCGGTCATATCATCACCTTCTACGCCCTGCTGAAGAACCGGTCCGGGGTGCTCAGCAACGTGCTGTCGGTATTCGCCCGCTCCGGAGCAAACATTCTGACCATCAATCAAAGCATCCCTACCGACGGCTGCGCCGCCGTGACCATCGCTGCGGAGACCTCAGGCATGTCCTGCTCGCTGGAATCCCTGCTCTCCGCCGTCAACGCTCTGGACGGCGCGGTACGGTTCGAGATTCTGGCGGGGTAAGGCCGGGCTATCCCTGCCGATATGCACAAGGGAAACGGGTCGTATCCGAAAAGCGGCATTTCTTTACAAAAAACGGCGTTTGTGGTATAAAATGGGCAGATCGGACAACGAGGCGCACCTATGAGCTATCGGCGGCTCCCTTACGAGGAGTATTTCATCAACACCAGCGAAGATTATACCCACACCGGGCGGGTCACCTATCCGGTGAAATACGTTGCGGTGAAATACAACACCACCAGGATCGGCAAACTCCTCGGCATCGCTCACGAGGTCAATTATGAGATGCACTACGAGCCGGATCGGGACGTGATCCAGCTCCATTTTCAGCGCACCTTCGGCATGATCGACTGGGTCGCCAACGTGTTCGAGTTCGGCAGCCGCTACTACCACGCCATAGAATTCGAGGGCGAGCCCCTGCAGCTCAGGGTCCATCACGGCTGGGGCAACATGTATCTCGCCATCAAATATGAGATCCGGGAGAAGTGGGCCCAGCTCCACGACGAGCACCCGGAGGCGGCCACGGAGATTTTAGGCTGGTCTCTGGGCTCCGCCATCGCCTGCCTTTGCTGCCAGGACCTCAACTACAACTTCGGCATCCGGCCCTACCTCTACACATTTGGCAGCGTGCGGCCCTTCAAGTGCACGCCCCTGAACCGGAAGCGGATGCAGCGGTATCTGGCCACTCTGTATACGGATTGCTCCAACTTCGCCGATATCAACGATCTCATCTCCTACATGCCGCCGTTCCGCGGGTTCACCATGATCCGCCGGGTCAAAGTGGGCACGGACCAGAAGCGCTCCTTCTTCCGGCTGATCCATCCCCTCCGCTATCACGTCCACTACGATCTGCCGGAGCTGTATAGAAAGCTGGCCGGGAAAACGGCGGAAGAGACGGACGACGAACAGAAAGCGTAAAAAATCAGGCAGCCGCACATACAACGAACGCCCATCGACCAGCAAGCGGTCCGATGGGCGTTATTTGCGACGCTATACATACAGTTCAGGTGATCGGCGTTTCGTATTGGTGCAAAATGAAGTTGCGAACGCGGCGGATATATGCCGACATAGTACGATTGCGGGGCCAGGCCAGATAGATGGAGCGCAGGAATTCGTTATCCGGATCGTCGATAGGCAGCGCGCGGATCGCCTCCGTTTCTGTCGCCGGCATCATGGGCAGCACCGCAACCCCCATGTGCAAAGAAACATATTGAGCCGCCGCGTTGCATTCTTTCACGGTGAACAGCGTATTGGGCTGCAACCCCCGGCTCTGAAAGATGCGCTCCATAAGGGAGCGAAGGTAGGTTCCTTCCTCCAGCATGACCATCTTTTCCTGAGCGAAGTCCTCGAAGCGAACATGATCCCGGCCTGCCAAAGGATGATTGCGGGACACCATCAGATACAGCCTTTGCCGATAAAGCAGTTTGAGCTCCACGGTGTCGTCTCCGCCCAGGCAGAAGGCCAGATCCACCTCTCCCTTTTTCAGCCGATTGAGGATTTCGCTCATGGAGGATTCAAAGAAGGAGAAGCTAAGCTGCTTGAATTCCCCGCTGTCATATAAAGCTTTGACGACCCGGGGCACCAGATTGGCGGAAACGGAGTGGAAATAGGCCAATCGCACCTCTTTGGGGGCTTCCTCCACCATGTGGCGAATCACCCCCGTGCCGTCGTCGACCGCATTGAGCGCACGCTCCGCGTAGGGCAGGAACGCCTGGCCGTATTCCGTCAGGCAAACCTTCCTGTCCACCCGGCCAAAAAGCTTTGCGCCCAACTCCTTCTCCAGTTCAGCGATGGAATAGCTGAGACTGGGCTGGGCGATGTGCAGCTGCTCAGATGCTTTTGTATAGTGCAGCACGTATGCCAGCGTGCGAAAATGCTGCAGCTGAACCAGGGTCACAGGCATACCTCCCTTTTTTTGAAAGTATATCATATATATCACCGGGATACAAGACTGTTTATAGAATGGCTCTATCTCCCATTAGATACCCTGTATTAGACACCGCACGACACAGAAGGTATGATTGAATAGAGCATGTCAGAGGACGTGCCCATCCATCAAATCAAAGGAGATAGCTGAAAATGGCAAGGGAAGTTACGCCGGAAGAACTGCAAATGTTGGATGAAATGGTAGCACGGGCCCGTGTAGCCGCCGCTGAGATCGCCACCTATGATCAGGCGCGGGTCGACAGGCTCTGTCAGGCGGTCTGCGCCGCTGTGGCGGATCTGAAAGTCTGGGCGCCGCTGTGCGACGAGGCTGTAGACGAGACCGGTCTCGGCGACAAGGTCACCAAGCGGAACAAGCGGAACAAGCTGAAGCTCATCCTGCGGGACTGCCTGCGTCAGAAGAGCGTCGGCGTCATCGAGGAGCTGCCGGAGAAGGGCATCGTGAAGTATGCCAAGCCCGTCGGCGTCATCGCCAGCCTCGTGCCCACCACGAACCCCTGCCTCACGCCGGCAGGCCAGATCCTGTACGCCATCAAAGCCCGGGACGTGATCATCTGCTCCCCCCACCCCCGCGCCAAAGTCACCACCAATAAGTGCATCAACATCATTCGCGAGACCCTGGTCCGCGAAGGTGCGCCCGCCGACATCATCCAGGGCATCGAGAAGCCCAGCATCAGCCTGACCCAGGAGCTGATGAAGCGCTGCGACCTGGTCATCGCCACCGGCGGCCGGCCCA
>JAZRUD010000007.1:0-2474 GCA_045652385.1 Clostridia bacterium | reverse complement strand
CCCTCAAAAGCGTACCGCGTAGCTTTCCCGCTTTGCTGCGCTGCGAGAAGGTGCAAAAGAAGGCCCGAAAGGTGGGCTTCGATTTTGATACGGCTGCCGATGCGTTCTATAAGATCGGAGAGGAGACCGAGGAGCTGAGAGCATCCATAGCCGAGGGCAGGGACATAGAGAAGGAGATGGGGGACCTGCTATTTGCCTGCATGAACGTTTGCCGGCTGCTTGGCCTTGATGGAGAGGAGACCCTTCATCGCGCCACGGATAAATTCATCAGCCGATTCGAAACGATGGAGAAAAACATTGAAAAAGCGGGGAAAAAACTGTCTGAAATGACGCTCTCGGAGATGGACGAATACTGGGAAGCAGCAAAAACCACGGAATCACATTAATTTTTCTTAAATTGGGTCTTGATTTTACCGGCTATCACTGCTAAAATAGGACCCGTTCGAAAAAAAGATAATGGGAGGAAAACTCATGAACAAGGCTGAACTTATTGCTGTCGTAGCAGAAAAAACCGCCGTTTCCCGCAAGGATGTGGACAAGGTCGTCAACGGCGTTCTGGATACCATTATGGAAACCTTGAAGAGCGGTGAAAAGGTTTCTTTGGTCGGCTTCGGCGCCTTCGAGGCGAAGGACCGTCCCGCACGCAAGGGTCACAACCCCATGACCGGGGAAGTGATTAGCATCAACGCTTCCAAGGCCCCCTCTTTTAAGGCCGGCAAGTCTCTCAAGGAGATCTTGAACTGACATAGAATACGATGCGCATCCGCGGGATGCTGCAGCATATATCGACCCCGGAGCCATATGGCTGCGGGGTCTTGCTTTTGGGCGACCGCAAATTATTTTTTTGCAGCAGCGTTTTTCACTCTTTTTTTCCTTTGTTCGGCATGGTATACTTGCATAGAATCATTTTTGAATGAACGAAAGGACATCTATGAGCATCAGTCTCTTCGATATCATAGGGCCGCGCATGATCGGTCCTTCGAGTTCCCACACAGCCGGTGCGGTGCGCATTGGTCAGGTGGCCAACCGGCTGGTGAACGGCAAGGTCAAAGCTGCGCGAGTGACCCTTTACGGCTCTTTTGCGGAAACCGGCCGCGGCCACGGCACGGATACCGCCATCGTGGCCGGCATCCTGGGCGTCAATCCGGATCAGGGCACCATTCGCTATGCAAAACTGCTGGCGAAGGAGGCGGGTGTGGATATCCCCGTTTTTTTCAGCAGCGAGGAGCCCGAGCATCCCAATACAGCCCGGGTCTATGTGCAGGGGGAGGACGGGAAGGAGTATACCTACATCGGCACCTCCATCGGCGGCGGCCGCATCTGCGTCACCTCTATCAACGGCATGGAGGTCAGCTTCTCCGGCGAGTACCCGACACTGATCTGTTTTCATCAGGATGCGCCCGGCATCATCTCCAAGGTGACCTCCATACTGGCTTTGGAGAAGATCAACGTAGCCTTTATGAAGGTCTTTCGGTCCGAACGCCGACAGGGCGCCTGCATGGTCATAGAGACGGATACGCCTGTGGATGAGGCTACCCGCCGGCGGATCGTGAACAATGTGGACGGTATCACGGAGGCTTGCACCTTATGATGGAACACACTTTTTTGAACGGTCAGGAGCTCCTGGACGTCTGCCGTGAGGAACAGATCCCTATCAGTGAAGCCGCTATCCTGGCGGAACTGTCCCGCGAGGAGATGAACCGGGATGAGATCATGAGCGAAATGCGGCTGAATCTGGATGTCATGCGGGAGAGCATCCGTGTGGGGCTGGAGGAGCAGCAGATCTCCATAACCGGCCTTATGGGCGAGGACGCCGATAAGCTTATGGCGTTTACGGACAGTGCAGTCATGGGTCGGGAGATGACGAAGATCGTCGCCTCCGCCATGGCGGTGACGGAGGTGAACGCCTCTATGGGCCGGATCGTGGCAGCGCCTACGGCCGGGGCCAGCGGCATCCTTCCGGCGGTGCTCATCCAGTACGGCGATGAACATGATCTAAGCGAGGAGCAGCTGATCGCGGGGCTCTGCAACGCGGGTGCGACCGGCATGATCATCGCCCACAACGCCAGCATTGCCGGCGCTTCCGGCGGATGCCAGGCGGAGACCGGGTCTGCGGCAGCCATGGCGGCCAGCGCTTTGACGGAGCTCAGAGGCGGCACGCCGGATATGTGTCTTCACGCGGCGGCAATCGCTCTGAAAAACGTCATGGGCCTGGTGTGCGATCCGGTGGCCGGGCTGGTGGAGTGTCCCTGTATCAAGCGAAACGCCATCGGCGCTGCCAACGCCGTATTGTGCAGCGACATGGTCATGGCAGGGATCGAAAGCATCATCCCCTTCGACGAAGTGGTCACGGCCATGCGCAACGTGGGACGCATGATGAACCCGGATCTACGAGAGACAGCCCGCGGCGGCATCGCGGCAACGCCCACCGCCCAAAAGATAGCGGAAAAGATCAGAAGTTTTGAGTGAGAGCA
>JAZRUD010000006.1:0-2716 GCA_045652385.1 Clostridia bacterium | reverse complement strand
TCAGCGAGGGTGTGGCCCAAAACGCACCAGAACCCCGGGCGGAGCCCGCTCCACAGGCGGAAGCCCCGGCTGCGGCGGAGCCCGTGGCGGCGGCAGCGGAGCAGCCCGCTCTCAAAGCGGAAGCCCCGGCAGCGCCTGCGCAGAAGCCTGCGGCCCCCGTACAGAAGCCGGCCTATGTGGCCCGGGAGGACCGCCCTCGCCGGGACAACGGTCCCCGGACCGCCGGTCAGGATCGCCGTCCTGCCGACACCCGTCCCGCGCCTTCCGGCGACAGACTCCGCCGGGACAGCGCCGCGCCTCGGAACGATCGGCCCCAGGGCAGCCCCAGCGGCAGCCGCGCGGTGGTCATCAACCCCAGCGCCGGGTCCCGGGATCAGAACCGGAATCGGAACAACAACAATTACGACAAGGACAAGAAGGCCAAGAACAAGAAGGCCATGCAGAAGGAGAACGGCCCCTCCGTGGTGTGGGACGAGGACGGTTCCATGGGCAACCGCCGCAAGGGCAAGAGCAACAAGCAGGAGGCGGTCAAGCCCGCCCCGGTGGTGATCGATCACGCGGTGATCACCTCCGAAATGATCACGGTGAAGGAGCTGTCCGAGAAGATCGGCAAGCCCGCCGCCGAGATCATCAAGAAGCTGTTCCTGCTGGGCATCATGGCCACCATCAACCAGGACATCGACTTCGACACCTGCGAGCTCATCGCCAGCGACTACAACATCACCCTGGAGCAGCAGATCGCCAAGTCCTATGAGGACGTGCTGGCCGACAACGCCCAGGAGGAGGATCGGGAGGATCAGCTTCAGCCCCGGCCTCCGGTGGTCACCATCATGGGCCACGTGGACCACGGCAAGACCTCTCTGCTGGACGCCTTCCGCCACAGCAACGTGACGGCGGGCGAGGCTGGCGGCATCACCCAGCACATCGGCGCCTATACCGTCATGTGCAAGGGCCGCCAGATCACCTTTATCGACACGCCGGGCCACGAGGCCTTCACCTCCATGCGCGCCCGCGGCGCTCAGGTCACGGATATCGTCATTCTGGTGGTGGCGGCGGACGACGGCATCATGCCTCAGACCATCGAGGCCATCAACCACGCCAAGGCGGCTAACGTGCCCATCGTGGTGGCGGTGAACAAGATCGACAAGCCCGGGGCCGATCCTGAGAAGGTCACCCAGCAGCTGACGGAATACGGCCTGGTCAGCGAGGACTGGGGCGGCGACACCATCGTGGTCCCCGTGTCCGCCAAGAAGAACATCAACCTGGATACCCTCCTTGAAATGGTTCTGCTGCAGGCAGACGTACTGGAGCTTCGGGCGAACCCCAACCGGCTCGCCAAGGGCACCGTCATCGAGGCGAAACTGGATAAGGCCCGGGGCCCCCTGGCCACCGTCCTGGTCCAGAACGGTACCCTCAAGAAGGGCGACACCATCATCGCCGGCACGGCCTACGGCCGCATCCGCGCCATGATCGACGACAAGGGCCGCACGGTGAACACCGCCGGTCCCTCCACGCCCGTGGAGATCCTGGGCTTCAACGAGGTGCCTGAGGCGGGTGACGTGATGAACGTGGCCGACGCCGATAAGCTGACCCGTCAGGTGGCCGAAGAGCGCAAGGACAAGATCAAAGCCGCTCAGATCAAGGCTATGCAGAAGGTCTCCCTGGACGAGCTCTTCAACCAGATGGCCGAGGGCGAGCTGAAGGAGCTGAACATCATCGTCAAGGCCGACGTGCAGGGCTCCGCCGAAGCCGTGAAGCAGTCTTTGGAAAAGCTTTCCAACGACGAAGTCCGGGTCCGCTGCATCCACGCCGCCGTGGGCGCCATCTCGGAGAGCGACATCATGTTCGCCTCCGCCAGCAACGCCATCGTCATCGGTTTCAACGTCCGACCCGACGCCACGTCCCGTGCTCTGGCTGAAAAGGAGAAGGTGGACATCCGCACCTACCGGGTCATCTACAACGCCATCGAGGACGTGGAGGCCGCCATGAAGGGCATGTTCAAGCCCGTGTTCAAAGAGGTGGAGATGGGCCGTGTGTCCGTCCGCAACACCTTCAAGATCAGCGGCGTGGGCACCATCGCCGGCGCCTACGTCCAGGACGGCAAGGTCACCCGCAGCGCCCAGGTCCGGGTGGTCCGGGACGGCGTGGTGGTCTACGACGGCAAGATCTCCTCCCTCAAGCGGTTCAAGGACGACGTGAAGGAGGTGGCCTCCGGCTACGAGTGCGGTATCTCCTTCGAGAACTTCAACGACATCCACGAGGGCGACGTGATCGAAGCCTACACCATGGAGCAGGTGGAGAGATAACGGATCAATTGGGTTTATTTGCGCAGTTTTCTCTTTGGACAAAGGAGAAAAAGGCGCCCCAAAAAGAGAAACTTAAGAAGGAAAATATGGCTTCGCTGAATACAGGGTTCCATTCTTAAAGTTCTTTTGGCTGCACCTTTTCTTTCTTAAGAAAAGGTGCGAGCTTTATATAATTCCTTATAAAAGGAGCTTACTATGGCAAACAATCGAACCGAACGGCTCAACGAGGAGATCAAGAAGACCCTGTCGGGCATCATCTTCGACATGAAGGACCCCCGGATCTCCGCCATGACCACCATATCCGCGTGCGACGTGACCCGAGACCTCAAATACTGTAAGGTCAGCGTGTCCGTCTATGATCAGGACGAGCAGGCTCGGAAGGATACCATCGCCACCTTGAACAGCGCCGC
>JAZRUD010000005.1:0-3443 GCA_045652385.1 Clostridia bacterium | reverse complement strand
AGCGCCCACATCCGTCCCCTGGCGGCTGCCCTCGTGCGCGGCTCCTTCGAGTATCAGGGGCAGAAGTGCTCGGCCTGCTCCCGGGCCTTCATCCCCGCCAGCATCTGGCCCCAGGTCCTTTCGACCATGCAGGAGATGATGCGGGAGGTCAAAATGGGCGACGTGCAGGATTTCGACACCTTCCTGGCCGCCGTCATCGACAAGGCCTCCTTTGATCGCTGCAAGGGGTACATCGAGCGCGCCAAGCAGAGCACGGATTGCGAGATCGTGTTCGGCGGCAACTGTGACGATACCAAGGGCTGGTTCGTGGAGCCCACCGTCATCGTCTGCAGGAAGCCGGATTACGAGTCCATGGTCAAGGAGATCTTCGGGCCCATCCTCTCCGTGTACGTCTATCCGGACGATGAGCTGGAAGCGACGCTGAAGATCTGCGACGAAGCCTCTCCCTACGCCCTGACCGGCGCTATCTTCGCCCAGGATCGGGAAGCCATCGTCATGATGGAAAAGGCCCTCCTCCATTCGGAAGGCAACTTCTATATCAACGACAAATGCACCGGCGCGGTGGTGGGTCAGCAGCCCTTCGGCGGCTCCCGCGCTTCCGGCACCAACGACAAGGCCGGCACGGTCCTCAACATGATCCGCTGGATGAGCCCCCACGCCGTGAAGGAAACCTTCAATCCCTCCGACGCCATCGTCTATCCGTATATGTCCGAAAAATAAACATAGATATTAGGAGAGAGTCATGCACACTTCAAAAGAGATCATCGAAAAGACCAACAAGTACGGCGCCCATAACTATGCGCCCAAGCCCGTCGTCATCGTAAAAGCCGAAGGCGCCGTGGTCACCGATCCGGAAGGCCGCCAGTACTTCGATATGTTGTCCGCATATTCCGCCCACAACTTCGGTCATCGCCATCCGGAGATCGTGGCGGCCGCCAAAGCCCAGCTGGACAAGTGCACGCTGACCAGCCGCGCGTTCCATTGCGAGAACCTGGGCGATTTCTACGAGAGCCTGACGAAGCTCACAGGCAAGGACATGGTCCTGCCCATGAACACGGGCGCCGAGGCGGTGGAGACCGCCCTCAAGACCGCCCGCCTCTGGGGCGCCAAGGTGAAGGGCGTGGAGAACGGCAAGCAGGAGATCATCACCTGCGCCAACAACTTCCACGGCCGCACCATCGCCATCATCAGCTTCTCCACCGACCCCCTGGCCAAGGACAATTACGGCCCCTACTGCCCCGGGTTCAAGACCATCCCCTACGGCGACGCCCAGGCCCTGCGGGACGCCATCACGCCGAACACCGTCGCTTTCCTGGCCGAGCCCATTCAGGGTGAAGCGGGCATCATCGTTCCGCCGGAGGGCTGGCCCACCGAAGTCCGGCAGATCTGCACGGAGAACAACATCCTGTTCCTGGCCGACGAGGTCCAGACCGGTTTTGCCCGCACCGGCGACATGTTCGCCTGCTGGCACGAGAACGTGATCCCGGATATCTACATCATGGGCAAAGCGTTGGGCGGCGGCGTCATGCCTCTCTCCGCCATCGCGGCCAACGAGGATATCCTGGGGCTCTACACCCCCGGTTCCCACGGCTCCACCTTCGGCGGCAACCCCCTGGCCTGCGCCTGCGGCGTCAAGGCTCTTGAGATCCTGCAGCGGGACGACTATCCCCGGCTGGCCCGTGAGAAGGGCAAATACTTCATGGACGGCCTGAAGAAGATCCATAATCCCGAGATCAAGGAAGTCCGCGGCCGCGGCCTGCTGATCGGCGTGGAGTTCTACGGCGACGCCTTCGACTATGTGAAGGCCTGTATCCACGAGGGCGTCCTCTGCAAAGAGACCCACGATCACACCATCCGCTTCGCGCCGCCCATTCCTGTCACCTATGAAGAACTGGACGAAGCCCTGGCCCGCATCACGAAGGCGCTCACCAAAGAATAAGGCTCGAATATCCGCACCGAATTCAAGCACCGGCCGTCGATCGGCCGGTGCTTATTCTGTCCCTCCCCTCTGCTCCCGTGACCGCCGCCTCCGCGGGGAGGGTGGATTTTTCCCGACGAATTGTAAATAATTAGCAAAATCCTTCTTTTTTGACCCATTGTTAATATTTTGTTCATACATTTGTTGAAAAATGTATACGTAAATGTATACAATCAATTTGTAAGGACCAAGCATCACAAAAAGGGAGGGAAACGACAATGAACGAAGAAAACGAAAAGACTTCCTTGATGGACAAATACATTAAGCTGCGCCTGGGCGGGGCTGCGTATCGGGTGCGGCTCATGACGCTGCTGCTGTTCGCGGCTGCCGCTATCATCCTGATCGCCGCCATTCTGATTCTGGCCTTCACCGGCTCCTGCGCCAAGAGCAAGGCTAAGGCCGCCACCGCCGATCCTACCGCCACCGCCGTGGTCACGCTCAAACCCACCTCCGCGCCTACGGCCACCCCTGAGGTCACCTCCACCGACGCCCCGGAAGCGACCCCCGAAGAGACTCCTGAAACCACCGCCACCGGCGACTTCAAGACCCTGGAGGTAGGCGGCACCAACGACGGTGAGACCGTCAAGAAGGTGCAGCAGAGGCTGGTGGATCTCCACTATCTCCCCTACCCTGAGAAGAACGCCGAGGGCAAAGGCGTGGTGACCACCACCTACGGCTCCATGTGCTCCAAAGCCATCACCAAGTTCCAGGAGCGCAACAGTATCAAACAGACCGGCAAGTGTGATAAGGACACCTACGACAAGCTCATGTCCGATAAGGCCACCGCCTACACCATGAAGGAAAAGGACAGGCTGGATATCATTAAGACCATTCAGGAAGCCCTGATCAAGAAGGGATACTTAAAGGGCAAGGCCACCGGCTACTGCGGCACAGACACCGTGGCCGCCGTGAAAGCCTTCCAGAAGGCCAACAATCTGACCGTGGACGGCCAAGCCGGCACCAAGACGCTGCAGCTGCTGTTGGGATATTAAGCATGCTGAACGCACAGACCGCCGATCTTTCGGCGGTCTCTTTTTATTCCACGAAACATCTTGACTTTTCCATTGCGATTTGCTATGATAAGCAGGCTTCGTAAGAAGCGTGCCAAATTAGCTCAGTCGGTAGAGCAGCGCATTCGTAATGCGCAGGTCGTCAGTTCGAGTCTGACATTTGGCTCCATGAAAAAGGGTCTAAGGTCGGCCTTAGCCCCTTTTTTTCGGGGCGTAGCGCAGTTTGGTAGCGCGTTTGGTTCGGGACCAAAAGGTCGTGGGTTCAAATCCCGTCGCCCCGACCAAGGAAAAGGATCATCCCTTGCGGATGGTCCTTTTTCCTTTGATAAGTGGGTGGCGGAATTTGAAGCCGCGTTAAGAAAAGGCCGCAGTGTCGGCTTTTTTAGCGGCATGGGCCGCAAATCCCGTCGCCCCGACCAAGGAAAAGGATCATCCCTTGCGGATGGTCCTTTTTC
>JAZRUD010000004.1:0-2530 GCA_045652385.1 Clostridia bacterium | reverse complement strand
CCGATACCGAGGAGACCCCTGCGTCCGTGTTCTCGAAGATCTCCAGGGTCACCGCTTCACCGGTGTTGAGGTCGCAGCCGAAAAGCTTGTCCCGGCTGGTGCCCGTGCGTTCGATCCAGAAAACGGTGTCCTCCCACAGGGCCAGGACGGGCAGGCCCATGTGGACGGTCTTCAGTATGCGGTTTTCCTCCGTCTCCCGGTCGAAGACCCGCAGCTGGCCGCCGCCGGAACCGAGGGCGTCCAGATACACGATCCACCGGTCGTTCATCTGGGGATGGCGGATGGATTTATAGGCAATATCCAGCCGCTGATAGACGGCGCGGCGGGAGACAGTATCATAGAGGATGGCGCGTGTGAAGGCGGCGGTGCCGTCAGGGGTGTAGTTGCCCACCACGAAAAGGATGGTGTCGCCGTAAACGGTGAAGTCCCCGGCGTACTGGTATTCTGGAATCAGGATCTCATGCTGGACCCGACCCAGGTCCACCCCGTAGATGGTGCGCTCGGTACCGGGCACGGGCGTGGGGCTGGGCACGGGCGTGGGCACGGGGGACGGACTGGGTACGGGGGTGCCGAAGCCCAGACAGCTCAGATCCGCCGGACGGTCCGGAACCTCCCGCAGCACGGGCCAGCCGAAGCGCACGAAGGCATAGAGGCCGCCGCCCAGCAGCGCCAGGGTCAGCAGCGCCTGCAGCACAGGCCCCAGGCGGGTGCCCCGCAGGGGCAGGGGCCGCCGGCGTTTCTTCGGTTGTTGTTCCCGTTTGTCCATACAGGCTTATTTTACCCTTTTCTGCTGTGCAGGTCAACAGCCTGCCTGCGGTTTTGGGCGCTGTCGAATCTTTTGGAAACTGCAGGAAAAGATGCAGATTTACGGTTGCCTCCCTGTCGATGCTGTGGTATACTGTACGTGTTTCAATGTAATTTCATATTTTCAGGGAGGGATCTATGTTCAGCGGATCAGGCATCATCCGAATCTATGCCGGCCAGTCCGGTCGTCCCTTTGCCAAGCGCATGTGCGCCTATCTGGGAGCCCAGCTGGGTGACTCCGAAACCATCATGTTTTCCGAGGGCAACCTGTTCGTGCGCGTCAACGAATCCATCCGGGACAAGGACGTGTTCCTGGTCCAGCCCATCGCCCGCCATCCCAACGACGAATTCACGGAGCTGCTGTTCTGGATCGACGCCTTCAAGCGCTCCTCCGCCAACTCCGTCACCGCGATCATCCCCTACTTCTCCTACGCCAAGGGCGACAAGATGGACGAGCCCCGGGTATCCATCCGGGCCCGGGTCTGTGCGGACTGTATCGAAGCCGCGGGCGTGGATCGGGTCATCTTCATGGACCTGCACGCCGCCCAGATCCAAGGCTTCTTCAAGAAGCCGGCGGACCATCTGCGGGCCGAGCCCCTGCTCACGGAGTATGTGAAGCGGTCCGGCATCGTGGACGAAAATCTGGTGGTGGTCTCCCCCGATGCCGGCTCCGCCAAGCGGTCCCGTGACTTCGCCAAGCAGATCGGCTGCCCTGTGGCCATCGGCGACAAGACCCGCACCGACCACTCTGAGAACGCCAAGGTCCTGGAGGTCATCGGCGAGGTGGAGGGCAAGAACTGTCTGGTAGTGGACGACTTCTCCATCTCCGGCGGCACCATGGTGGACATCGCCCGGGGCCTGAAGGAGAAGGGCGCCAAGCGCATCTTCGGGGCCCTGTCCCACAACTGTATGAACGAAAAGGCCCTGGCCCGGTTCGACGAAAGCCCCTACGAGTTCATCGTCACCACGGACACGGTGGAGTGCCCCGAGGCCCGCAAGCACCCCAAGATCAAGATCATCTCTGCCGCGCCCATGTTCGCCCAGGCCGTGAAGATCATCCACGACAAGGCTCCCATGAGCACCCTCTTCGACCAGCGCATCAGCAAGCGCATGCTGGACATGTCCTTTGCCGAGCAGCTGACCCTGCTGGGGGACTGAAGCACAGCACTAACCGACATAAGAGGCCGTCCTTGGATGGCCTCTTTTTTATGAATAGATCTCCATGAGCGTGCCGTCTAGCCAGCCCTGCTCCATAAGTTCGGCCATAGTCCGATAAATGGGATAGCTCTTGAAGAAGGCCAGCATCTCCTGGGCCTGGCGGTCGATCTGGGACTTCGTTTCGTCGTCCCTTGCCTCCTCCTTGCGGAAGGCCAGCATGCAGATGAGCTTGTCGATGCAGAGGTCCTCCTCCTTCTGTACGTTCTCCAGGCGCTCCTGCCCGGTCTTGATGGCCGCCGCGATCTCATAGAACAAAAAGTTCAATGCCGGTATCTTCGCAAGATAGTATTCCGCCATGGACTGCTCCCCCATGGCGTGGTAGGTCTCCGCCAGGATCCGAAGCGCATCGATCTTCAGCTCGTCGTCCTTCGTGCAGGTCAGGATGCGCTCTCCGATCTCGATGATCTCCGCGCTCCGTGCCCCATCGCCGTTCTGCTCCTGCATATCCTCCAGGATGCAGGTGAGCAGCAGGTCGTTGTTGGGATACTTCTCCAGCGCCTTGCGCAGG
>JAZRUD010000003.1:0-4429 GCA_045652385.1 Clostridia bacterium | reverse complement strand
CGACTTGAAGTAGGGGAGACCCAGGGACATGGGGGGCTGATCCTCCCGCTTTTTCCGCAGGGACACGATGATAAGCACCAGGAGGGTGATGATGTAGGGGAACATCTTGTAGATCTCCTTGATGGCCATCTCCATGCCTGTGGGGATGTACAGGTACAGGATGTACAGACCGCCGAAGAGGATGGACGCCAGGATGCTGACGCTGGGCCGCCAGATGGTGAAGATGACCAGGGCGATGGCCAGCCAGCCTCTGTCGCCGAAGGCGTTGTGGGACCAGATGCCGTTGGAGTAGTCCAGCACGTAATAGAGACCGCCCAGGCCCGCGATCATGCTGCCTACGCAGGTGGCCACGTACTTGTACTTCACCACGTTGATGCCGGCGGCGTCCGCCGTGGCGGGGCTTTCACCCACAGCCCTCAGGTGCAGGCCCGTACGGGTGCGCTTGAGGATATAGGAAGCTACCAGAGCGATGATGATGGCCAGATACACCAGGAAGCCGTAGGACAGGAACACCTGGCCGAACCAGCCCAGCTTGTCTGCAAAGGGCAGGCTGGTTTTGATATAGCCGCTGGTGCCGCCCAGCACGATGGCAGGGACCTCCGCGTTGGAGAGCTTGATCAGTGACCCGCCGAAGAAGTTGCCGAAGCCCACGCCGAAGGTGGTGATGGCAAGACCGGTCACGTTCTGGTTGGCCCGCAGCGTAACGGTCAGGAAGCAGTAGAGAAGGCCGGTAAGGAACGAACCGATCAGGCAGCAGACGAGGGGGATAAGCACCGCCAGCACCGGGTTCATGGCTCCCTTGGGGGTGAAGGTCTCATAGTAGAAGGCGCCGATGACGCTGGAGATAGCCCCCATGTACATGATGCCAGGAATGCCCAGGTTCAGGTTGCCGGATTTCTCCGTCAAAATCTCGCCGGTACTGCCGTACAGCAGGGGGATGCCCTGGATGATGGCCCGCGGAATAAAGGTCACAAGAAAGTTCAACATCGTTATGCCTCCTTACCGCTCTTGGCGAACTGGATCTTGTAGGTGATGAAGAATTCGCAGCCGATGATGAAGAACAGGATGATGCCCGTCAAGATCTCGGAGAAGGATTCGTTCAGGTAGAAGCTGGTGGCCACCTCTTTGGCACCCAGCTGCAGGAACACGAGCAGGAAGCTGGTCAGGATCATGACGATGGGATTGAACTTGGCGAGCCAGGACACCATGACCGCCGTAAAGCCTCGGCCGCCCACGAGATCGGTGGACAGGGTGTGGTCCGTGCCGCCGGTCAGCAGCATGCCGATGAAACCGCAAAGAGCACCGGAGAGGATCATCGTCCGGATGATGACCCATTCCACCTTGATGCCGGCGTACCGGGCGGTACGTTCGCTTTCGCCCACCACGGCGATCTCATAGCCCTGCTTGCTGTACTTGAGATAGATGTGCAGCAGTACGGTCATGATGGCGACCAGGATGATGATGATGGCGTATTGCTTGCCGCCGATATAGGGGAGCCAGCCCATGCGGGTGTTCTGGTTGATCATGCCGATCTTGCCGGAGCCCTTGGGAACTTCCCAGATGATGATGAAGTAGGCGGCCAGCTGGATGGCGATGTAGTTCATCATGAGGGTGAACAGGGTTTCGTTGGTGTTCCAGTGAGCCTTGAAGAAGGCGGGCAAGAAGCCCCACAGGGCGCCGGCGCCCACGCTGACCACCAGCATGATGAGGAGCATCAGCCAGTTGGACTTGATGGTGTTGCCCAGGGTGATCATAACGGTGGCGCAGGCCAATGCGCCGGCCATGACCTGGCCCTCAGCGCCGATGTTCCAGAATCGCATCTTGAAGGCAGGGGTCACCGCCAGGGAGATGCCCAACAGGATCGCCAGTTTCTGGAACAGGACCCAGGTCTTGCGCTCGGTGCCGAAAGCGCCGTAGAACATGGTCTTGTAAAGAGACAAGGGGTTGAGCCCCGTGACCATGACCGTGACGATGGAGCACATGATCAGGGCCAGCAGAATCGCCGCGCCACGGATCATCCATGCCCGGTACCAGGGAAGGGCCTCCCGCTTGACGATGTGGAACAGAGTAAGCTTATTCTTCATTGGTCTTTCCTCCCACGCGGGTCATCAGTACGCCGACCTGCCGCTTGTCGGTGGTCCTGGCGTCCACGACGCCGGAGACCTGTCCGCCGCAGAGGACCAGCAGCCGGTCACAGAGCTCCAGCAGCACGTCCAGATCCTCACCCACGTAGATGACGGCGACGCCCTTCATCTTTTCGGCGGTGAGCAGGTTGTAGATGGTATATGAGGTGTTGATGTCCAGGCCCCGGACCGCGTAGGCGGTCATGAGCACCGCCGGGTCCTGAGCGATCTCGCGGCCCACCAGCACCTTCTGCACGTTGCCGCCGGACATGCGGCGCACGGGGAAGTCGATGCTGGGGGTAACAACCTCCAGCTCCTTCCAGACCTCGTTGGCCACCCGTTCCGGTTCTTTCTTGTCCAGGAACATACCCTTGTTCTTGCGCCAGGAGCGGAGCATCATGTTACCCGTCATGCCCATGGAGCCCACAAGGCCCATACCCAAACGATCCTCGGGGACGAAGGCCATGGAGATGCCCGCCTTCTGGATCTCCAGGGGGTCCTTGCCGGCGAGATCGCCGGTTTGGTTCGTCTTGGGATTATGATAGATGATGGACCCCTGGGCGATGGGGTAGAGGCCGGAGATGGCTTCCAAAAGCTCCCGCTGGCCGGATCCGGCCACGCCGGCGATGCCCAGAATCTCTCCGCTGTAGGCGGTGAAGTTGATGTTGTCCAAGCGCTTTACGCCCAAATCGTCGTAGACCGTCAGTCCCTTCACCTCCAGGCGGGGTTTGGGGTCTACGGGCAGGGGCCTGTCGATGTTCAGGCTGACCGCGCGGCCCACCATCATGTCGGTGAGGCTCTGCTGATCGGCGTCCTTGGTGAGCACGTCGCCGATGTATTCTCCCTTGCGCAGGATGGCCACCCGATCGGAGACCTCCAGCACCTCGTGAAGCTTGTGGGTGATGATGATGAGAGACTTGCCGTCCTTCTGCATGTTTCGCATGACGGCGAAGAGCCGGTCCGTTTCCTGGGGCGTCAGCACGGCGGTGGGCTCGTCCAGGATCAGTATATCCGCGCCCCGGTACAGAACCTTCACGATCTCCACGGTCTGTTTCTGGGAGACGGACATATTGTAGACCTTCTGCTCGGGGTCAATCTCGAAGCCATATTTCTGGCTGATCTCCTTGATCCGCTTCCCGGCCTCCTTCAGGTTCATCTTCCCGTCCTCGTTGAGGCCAAGGATGATGTTCTCCGTGGCGGTGAAGACGTCCACCAGCTTGAAGTGCTGATGGATCATGCCGATGCCGTTGTCGAAGGCGTCCTTGGGGGAGGCGATGGTCACAGGTTTGTCGTGGATGTAGATCTGACCTTCATCCGGATAGTATATGCCGGAAAGCATATTCATCAGGGTGGTCTTTCCGCTGCCGTTTTCTCCCAGCAGAGACAGTATTTCCCCTTCATGCAGCTCCAGATTGATGGCGTTGTTGGCGACCACGCTACCAAAGCGCTTCGTGATCCCCTCCATTTTGATGGCGTTTTTTACAGCTTCCAAGGCGGGCATCCTTTCCATCGAGCAAATAAACCTGGATTTCAAAGCTCGATCTAAAAAATTTTACCATATACCATGCTTTTTGTAAACAAAAAATGAGAGCGACATGCAACAAAAAGAAAAGACGGGCCGTCCAAAGACAGCCCGTCGCAATCGACAGAGGTAGGATTAGAACGCGGTATCCAGCAGCGTGATGCCGTCGATCTGCAGATCGAAGTAGGGGGCGCTGCGGAACTCGGACTCATGGAAGTAGCCGTCCTTGACGACCTCGGTGTCGGGGGTGTAGGCAGGATCGGTGTCCACGTCGGCCATGTAGCTGGTCAGGGCAGCGCCGTCCTTGGTGAAGGTGGCGGTGTCGAACACGTGGAGCGTGCCGGCTTCGAGAGCAGCCTGGACCTCAGCGAGCTTCTCCTTGGTGCCAGCGGCAACGACGCCGGCATTGTCGTTCAGGTCGGTGAGCTTGACGGAGCCGGTGGCGATGGTGCCGGTCCAGTCGGTGTCGATGGGGGTGCCGTTCATGGCCGCGGTGATGGCGTACTCATAGTAGGGCTCCCAGTCGATACGAGAGGAGATCAGGTAGGTGTTGGGGCCGGCTTCCTTGGTGCTGCCGTTGTAGGAGACGTTGGGGATCTTGGCTTCCTCACAGGCGGAGGGAGCGCCCATGGAGTCGGCGTGCTGGCTGATGAGCTTGCAGCCGCCCTGGATCAGCTTCTGAGCGCCTTCCTTCTCGGCGGTGGGATCATACCAGGAACCGGTGAAGGTGACTTCCATGGTGGCGGTGGGGCACACGGAACGGACACCCAGGAACCAGGAGGTG
>JAZRUD010000002.1:0-2398 GCA_045652385.1 Clostridia bacterium | reverse complement strand
AAGGTCGAAAAGACTTCTGGTCGATCTCCAGCGCACCATCGCTGCCGACGACGACCCCCATATCGGAGAGCAGGAAACTGACCACGTCGCTGCCCACGCACAGGTCAACCCTCTTTTGCGCAGGGTCCAGAGGCGCAGGGGAGGGTATGGTTATTTCCGATCGCCTCAATATCCTTTGGTTTATCGGTTCCGGCGCTGTTTTTGCACGTTCGTCCGCGCATCCCGTCAGCAGAAAAAACAGCAGCAGTAAAAGCAATACTTTTCTCATAGAGGGTAGTATGCGCGAGAAAAAGATTTTTACGCGAAGGATTGACAAATGTACCCTTCTCCATTATAATCCATAAATGCGCGGTGGTGCTGGAATTGGCAGACAGGCACGTTTGAGGTGCGTGTGCTTAGCGCGTACGAGTTCAAGTCTCGTCCACCGCACCAGTGGAAAAGAGCATCCGTGAGGGGATGCTCTTTTCTATATTCCATATCAAAAACGGAGTTAACCATGGCCAAGGCGTTGCTGTTCAATATCACCGGCGTGAAGAGAATGAAGCTGCAGTTTTTGCTGATGCAGTACGGCGTCAGCGCCGTCGAGGTATCGGCGGAGGATTGCGGCCAGCCCCTGGGGAAGCTTCTTGGAAAAGATGTATCCCCTGCGGCGGTTTCCCTGGAAACGACTTTTGCAGACGAGATGCTGGTGCTGGACGATCTCAGCACGGAGCAGTTTCATGGTCTTTTGAATGGGATGAAAGTGCTCCAGGCGACCGTCGCATACAAAGCCGTCACCACGAAACATAATTTGAACTGGACGCCCAGTCGCCTGTATCGGGAACTGGCGGCGGAGCACGCCGCGATGAATCCATGAAAAACAGGTCCTGCAGCTTGCAGGGCCTGTCGTTTCTTTTGGTCTTATCCTGCTGCTTCCGGTAAGGCGAAGTTCACGCCGCCAGGCACGACTTCCACGGTGAATCTCTTTCGTTCGATGACCTCTCCGTCCAGCGATACCGGCAGCAGGCCCTTGGCGCTTTCCACGACCAGTTTTTTTGCCTGAGTGTATCGGACGATATCTTTCATCCGTGGGTCCTCCAGGTGGGTGCCGTTGGTATAGGAACCGATAAGCTGTACGAAGGAAAGGCGGGAGATGGGCCTTACCAGACAAACCTCGATAAGCCCGTCGTCCACTTTGGCCCGGGGTGCGCACTTGAAGGAGCCGCCCACGTACTGGGCGTTTGCGAAGGTGCAGAGGAGGATATCCCCGGTGAAAAAGGGCTCTCCGTCTGCGGAGATGGTACAGCCGGTCTTCGTGGACTTCATCAGAGCATGGACGATGCCCACGTAATAGGCTCGCTGGCCGCCCATAAGGGGCTTACGCTTCACGTTGTTCATGGTCTTCAATACGCTGGTGTCAAAACCGAAGCTGAACACATTGATGCACCAGCGATCGTCCACCTTCAGAATGTCGATGGGCGCCGGTTTGGCCGCCAGCAGAGCGTCGATATTCAAAAAACGCTCGCGGCTGCCGAAGATCTTCACGAAGTCGTTGCCGCTGCCGCAGGGGTAGATGGTGAAGCAGGCGTTTTTGTGACCGACCACGGCGGAGGCCACCTCGTTGATGGTACCGTCGCCGCCGCAGGCTACGAAGCATACCTGCTCGTCCGGCGCTTCCGAGATCATCTGTTCGATGTAGCGGGTGGCGTCCCGGGGCTCCCGGGTCACGTACAGTTCGCAGTTGGGATGCTGGGCGACGGCCGTTTCGATCTCGGCTTTCGCATCCCCCTGACCGGCGGCTGGGTTATAGAGAAAGATGTGTTTCATTGGTTCGCCTTTCATGAACTCAACAGATTATGACGGTATGGAAAAGCTCAGCGCTACCAGCATCATCCCGAAAAAGTAGCAGGACGTGTTGATGCGCAAAGCCCGTTTGTTTTTTGTTTTGAACTTATATATGACCAGGAAATGATCGGCGATCATAAAGAGAAACAGGCCGATACCCAGCAGAAGAGTTTGAGCGCTGGGCAGAAGAACAGCTGCGGCGAGACCCATAATGCCATGCAGCGAGACGGTGAGCAAATACATGAACGCTAAGCCGGTTAATTCGCCCAGGTCGATCCACTTGCTCCTCGTGGCCGCGAGGAAAAGGACAAGCAACAACAACAGCCCGGGACTCAGAAAGATAAGAGCTTTGGGAAACGCGCCGCCGAAAAACAGGGTACAGAACGTATAGCAGATGAAGCAGAGGTTGGTCACCAGAAAGGATGCGCCGCCAGCGCCGAAGCTGAATAGGAGCAGGGCGTCGCCCATGCAGGCGTAAAAGAGGCCGACCAAAGCGAGGAACTGCCAATCGTGGGCATAGCCGTTGGTCCAGAACCAGAATTGACCGAAGAAAAGGAACAGAGAGGACAGAAGG
>JAZRUD010000001.1:0-7652 GCA_045652385.1 Clostridia bacterium | reverse complement strand
GATCCGGATAGGGCTACGATCCTGGCCAGAGAGCTGAACGAAAACAACCAGGCCCGCCGGAACGAGGAGCAGCGCATCCTGACGGAATGTCTGTCCAGCGAGCCTGAGGGCGGTCAGGACAGCTTTCTCATGCTTTCAGGCAGGGACTGGAACGTGGGCGTCATCGGCATTGTGGCGGCACGACTGTCGGAGATGTTCTATAAGCCCGTGATTCTTCTCACCGAGGTGGAACCGGGGGTACTCACCGGTTCAGCCAGGAGCATTCCGGAGATAGATCTGTTCGCCCTTCTGTTTGAAGCCAGGGAGCACTTTATCCGCTTCGGCGGCCATGCCGGGGCGGCGGGCCTGACCCTGCAGGAGCGGGAGATGGAGCCGGTTCGCGCCCTGCTGAAGGAAGCCTATCGTCATCAGCGGCCGTCGGGACCGCCGGAAAAGAGCCTTCGGTACGAGGAAGCGCTGCCGCTCGATCTATGCACGGTGGAGCTGTGGGAGGAGCTCAGAGCCTTCGCCCCCTTCGGCCAAGGGAATCAGGAACCGCAGTTTCTGGTACAGGGCGATATCACGGGGGTGTCCTATCTGGGACAGGGCAAGCGTCACGTGACCGGTTACCTGCGCGACGGGAACGAACGCCTTCGGCTGGTAGGCTTTTCCCAGGGCAGCGACTACAATCGGTGGCTTTTCGCCGGAAGAGCGGAGGCCGTCTGCAGCCTGCAAAAGAACACGTTTCGCGGCCGGTCTTCGTGCGAACTGATATGTTTGGGCCTTTCTCCCCGGAAAAGCTTGCAATCGTCCAAGGAATATACTATAATTGAAACTGCTTTTTTACGGGCAGTAAAGGAAGCGGACGAACAGGCACTGGGCCGCTCTGTTCGGGAGCTCCTTCGGTTTTTCCCCTTCCGTCTGTCGGAGGTAGCGCTTCGTACCCTGTATGTGACGCTGATGCAATATGCACGGGAAGGGCGAACACCGGAAAAATACGAAGAACGGGCCGCCGCCCTTATTTTCAAAGAGCTGGGCTTCTTTGAACCGGTGCCGGGTCTCGAACCCGTTCCCAAAGTAAAGCGGCGCAACTGCGCGGAGAGCAAGTTATTTATGACGCTGTCCACGAGATAGCGGCTACTAAGGAGGATATATATGGAACTCAAGGACTATGTTCGGTCGATCCCAGACTTCCCCAAGGAAGGCATTCTTTTCCGCGACATCACGCCGCTGCTGGGCAACAAGGACGCCTTTCAGGAGATGGTGAACCGGATGGCGGATTTCCTGCGGGATAAGAATATTGATCTTATTATCGCGCCGGAAGCCCGCGGGTTCATCTTCAGCGCCTCCGTGGCCTATGCTCTCAACGTGGGCATGGTGCTGGCCCGCAAGCCCGGGAAGCTCCCTTACACCACCGTCAGCTATCAGTACGGCTTGGAGTACGGAACGGACGAGCTCCATATGCACATCGACTCTGTCCAGCCCGGCAAGCGAGTCGCCGTGGTGGACGATCTGCTCGCGACCGGCGGTACGGCCCTCGCCTGCGCCAAGCTCTGTGAAAAAGCCGGCGGCGTCGTGGCGGCCTGCTGCTTCGCCATCGAACTCACCGATCTGCCGGGCCGGGAAGCCCTGAAGGACTACGAAGTCGGCACCATTCTCAAGTACTAATCAAATAGTAAACAAAAACAGGGATCAGCGGCAGCGTTGATCCCCTTTTCGGCAAAAATGGCAAGGGAAGAACTGCTTCAAAAATTCAGCGCCAAATTCGGCCCGGAGAAGGGAAAGACCATGGAGGAAGCCGTGGCCTTCGCTGCCGCTGTCCATGAGGGACAGAAGCGGGAATCCGGAGACCCCTATATCATCCATCCCATCGCTGTCGCAGAGTATCTGATGGACATGGGCATGGATTCCGCCACGGTCATCGCCGGCGTGCTCCACGACACGGTGGAGGACGGCAGGAACATTTCGCTGGACGAGATATCCAAGCGCTTCTCCCCCGAGGTGGCGCATCTTGTGGACGGCGTGACAAAGCTGACCCGATCCGGGCAGAAGGAATACGTCACCAAGAAGCAGGAGCAGAACGAGAACCTGACCAAACTCTTTTTGGCCATCGCCGACGACGTGCGGGTGGTCATCATCAAGCTCGCCGACCGGCTCCATAACATGCACACCCTGGAGTACTGCACCCGGGAGAAGCAGATCCGCAAGGCAAAGGAGACGTTGGAGGTATATACGCCCCTGGCGCATCGATTCGGCATCGGCGTGCTGCGGAGCGAACTGGAGGACCTGTCCTTTAAGTATCTCCTGCCCGAGGAGTATGAGCGCATCAAGAGTCTGGTCTCCCGTCAGCAGGAGGAACGGCTGAAGCTTTTGGGCACCGCCATGGAGAGGATGCGGGAGCTCATGAAGGAGGCGGGCATCGACGCTGAGCTTTCCGGCCGTCCCAAGCATCTGTATTCCACCTATCGCAAGATGCAGCGCAACAACGCCAGCATCGGCGAGATATACGATCTCATCGCCATTCGGGTTATCGTGAACACGGTGAACGATTGCTATGCCGCATTGGGCATCATCCATGCCGAGTGGAAGCCGCTGCCGGGCCGGTTCAAGGACTATATCGCCATGCCCAAGCCCAACCTGTATCGGTCCTTGCATACCACCCTTATGAACAAGAACGGCATCCCCTTTGAGGTGCAGATCCGGACGCATGAGATGCACGAGACCGCGGAATACGGCGTGGCCGCCCACTGGATGTATAAGGAAGGGCGCACGGTCCAGACGGATATGGACAAGCGCACCAGCTGGCTGCGGCAGGTGGTGGACGAGGCCCGGGACAACAGCGAGGACAGCTCCGAGTTCGCTGAAAACGTGGTGAAGGATTATTTGGGCGAGTACGTCTACGTGCTGACGCCAAAGGGAGAGATTTTGGACCTTCCCATCGGCAGCACGCCGTTGGACTTTGCCTACCGCATCCATACCAACGTGGGGCACCACACCCAGCACGCCCGGGTCAACGGGAACATGGTGCGCCTTGATTATACCCTCAAGACCAACGACGTGGTGGAGATCATTACTTCCAACGCCCAGACGGGGCCCAGCCGGGACTGGCTCAACATCGTCAAGACCCAGTCCGCCAAAAATCGGATCAAGCAATGGTTTAAGAAGGCCAACCGGGAGGAGAACATCCAGAAGGGCCGGGAGATGCTGGAGGACGCCGCCAAGCGTCAGGCGGTGGATATCGCCTCCCTGTTGAAGCCGGAGTTCTACGGTGACCTGTTGAAGAAGCTGACCCTGCCTTCGCTGGATGAACTCTACTCCGCTGTCGGCTACGGCGGCATCTCCTCTGGGCAGGTGATCCATCGGCTCATGGACGCAAAACGAAAGGCGGACAAGCTGGAGGAGATGCAGGCGCGCCTCCAAAACGCCACGCTGACGCCCTCCTCGCCCCATAAGCCCGCCAATCAGGGCAAGGCCAAACCCGTCAACGGCATCATCGTGGCCGGGGATCCGGGTATGTCCGTCCACTTCAGCAACTGCTGCAATCCTCTGCCGGGAGACAAGATCGTGGGATACATCACCCGGGGCAGGGGCGTGTCCATCCATCGGGCGGATTGCCGGAATATGCCGCGCCTCTCCATGGAGCCGGAAAGATTCGTTCCTGTGGAGTGGGCCGCTTCCTCCTCGGAGGAGTTTTCCGCCACGGTGTTCATCCATGTGGTGGACAAGACGGGCTCTCTGCTGGAGATCAGCCGTCTGCTCACCACCATGAACGTCTACATCTCGGACATGAAGGCCCAGACCACCGCCGACGGCGTGGCAACCATGCTGGTGACTTTCGTGGTTTCGGACACGGACCAGCTGAATCATATCATGGCCAATCTAAGAAAGCTTAAATCCGTCATCGAAGTGAGACGGGTCAACGGGAGGTAATCAAGATGCGAGCCGTCGTACAGCGGGTGCTCTCATCCTCCGTTTCCATCGGGGGCGAGCTCACCGCGTCCATCGAGAAGGGACTGATGGTCCTCATCGGTGTGGAGGTTGGAGACACGGAGAAGGACGCCCGGTATATCGCTGACAAGTGCATTGGCCTTCGGGTGTTCGACGATGCAAACGGCGTCCCCAACCTGTCCGTAGGCGACGTGGGCGGCAGCATCCTCGCCGTCAGCCAGTTCACGCTGGCGGGGGACGCCCGGCATGGCCGTCGACCCAGCTATATCGCCGCCGAACGGCCCGAAAAGGCCAAGCCCCTGTTCGAGACCGTCAAAGCCTATATGCGGGAGGGCGGCGTGCCCGTGGAAAGCGGCACCTTCATGGCGGACATGCAGGTCTCCCTGGTCAACGACGGTCCCTTTACCATCCTGCTCAATAGTCGAAAGGAGTTCTGAGCCATGGAAATCATCACCATCCCCTGCGGCCCCGTCATGGCCAATTCCTATATCGTGCGCAGTGAGGGCAGCCGCACCTGTGCCGTCATCGACCCGGCGGACGCTCAGCTCGTAGACATCGAGCTTGAGAAAAAGGGACTTGTTTGCACCCATATCCTGCTGACGCATGGCCACTTCGACCACGTGTGGGGCGCAGCGGATCTGAAAGAGAAGACCGGCGCCAAGGTGTATATCCATGAAGCGGACGCATCCATGGCCGAAGGCAAAGCCCCCTTTTTCTCCGCCATGAGCTACGGTCTCAAACCCTGTGCGGCAGACGCATTCGTCCGGGAGGGGGACAGGATCGAAGCGGGCGGCCTCACTTTCCGCGTCCTGGAGACTCCCGGGCACACCAAGGGAGGCGTGTGCTATATCGTGGATGACGAACGGGTTGTGTTTACCGGGGATACCCTGTTTTGCGAGAGCGTGGGCCGGACGGACCTGGGCGGGAACATGCGGGAACTGATGGACTCCCTGTTTCATAAGCTGTATGCCCTGGACGGCTACACGGTCTATACCGGGCACGAGGAAAGCACCACCATAGAGCATGAGAAAATGTTCAATCCCATGAACGTCTATCGGGATCATCCATGGTTCAACTGATTACCAACGCCAAAGGCTTTTTCAACGACATGACCGAAGAGGTCCGCCTGTTCCTGGGACAGACGGACATTTTACCCTATGCGCCGGAAGCGGAGCTTAAACTGTTCGTCGTTTTGACCGGCGGCGAAGCCAAGTGCCTGGCCATGCCCCAACATGAGGAGAAGATCGTGCCGGTCCCCGAAGGGCTGGACGCTCTGGACGTAAAGCGGCAGCAGAAACGGGCGCTGAAGCTGTGCGTATATCAGGTCATGCAGGCCCTATACCCGGTTTCCACCCCCTGGGGATCCCTCACGGGCATCCGACCCACCAAGCTCTTTCGGGAGATCGCAGGCCGTCAGGGGGAGGCGGAGGCTAAGCGCTCCTTCAGGGAGCTGTTCACAGTGTCCCCCGAGAAGCAGGCGCTGGTAGAAGAGATCACCGCCGTGCAGCGGCCCCATATCGAGTCCGTGATCCCCAAAAGCGTGTCGATATATCTGCATATCCCCTTCTGCCGCAGCCGATGCCTCTATTGCTCCTTCGGGGCAGAGGTCGCCAAGAAGGAAGGGGTGCTGCGCGAATATGCAGACCGCCTGATCCTGGATATTCGACAGGGCGCCGAGCTGATGCAAGAGGCAGGGTTTCAGCTGCGCACCTTCTATTTCGGCGGCGGTACGCCCACGGTGCTGCCCGAGGAAGAGTTGGACAGGGTCCTTTCTGCTTTGAACGAAGCTTATGGCGTCACGGGTCACGAGTTTACCGTGGAGGCCGGGCGGCCCGATACGATCACCCGAGAGAAGCTGCGGGTGCTGAAAGCTCACGGCGTCAGCCGCATCAGCATCAACCCCCAAACCATGAATGACAGAACTTTGCAGGCCATCGGCCGTTTCCATACGGCTGCGGACATAACTGCCTGTTTTGAGCTGGCGAGACAGGAGGGTTTCGACTGCATCAATATGGACTTGATCGCCGGACTGCCGGGGGAGGACGTGGAGGACTTTGCCCGCACCCTGGACGCGGTCAGGCAGTTCGATCCGGAAAACCTGTCGGTCCATACCCTGGCCATCAAGCATTCATCCCGGCTGAAAGCGCGTCTGGAGGAATACCCGCTGCCCGACGGCGCGGCAGTGGAGGAGATGGTCCGCATGGGCGCCGACATGGCCCGGCAGATGGGCATGAAGCCCTATTATATGTACCGACAGAAGTATATGCAGGGGAACCTGGAGAACGTGGGCTACGCTAAACCCGGTACGGAGTGCGTCTACAATATCGACATGATGGAGGAGACCGTCAGCATCCTTTCTCACGGAGCGGGCGCCATGACCAAGCGGGTGTACGGGGTGGGCGAACGGGTGGAGCGACTGCCCAGTCCCAAGGACGTATCTACCTGGTATCAGAAGCAGGATAAGCTGTTCAGCGAGAAAAATCGATTGTTTTTGGATTGACAAGCGCAAAAAAGGCGGGTATACTACAGCAAAGGCAAAGAACGGAAGAGTAGAAGCGCAAAGATTCCCCAAAGCGAGCTCGGGACGGTGGAAGCCGGGTGAGAAAGCGTTTCGAAGGACATCCGGGAGCCGCGGGCAGGAAATGGCCCGCCGTCCAGTTCGCGTTAGGAACCAGAGTGAAGCGTTTTTCGCTTAATCAGGGTGGCACCGCGGTCTTCCGTCCCTCATTTGGAGACGGGGCCGCTTTTTCATAGCAGGAGGAAAGACTATGGCGTATCAGGCACCAAAGGGAACCCGGGACGTTACCCCGGCAGAGAGCTATCGCTGGCAGTACGTGGAGGAACTGATCCGAAAGATCACGGTCCGCTATGGCTTCAAGGAGATCCGCACTCCGGTCATCGAGCACACGGAGCTGTTTTTGCGTTCCGTAGGCGACACCACGGACGTGGTGCAGAAGGAGATGTACACCTTCAATGACAAGGGCGGCCGCAGCATCACGCTGAAACCTGAAGGCACCGCCGGCACCGTGCGTATGTTCGTGGAACACGGACTGTTCGCAGAAGCCATGCCCATGAAGGTCTACTATCTGAACTGTCCCGTGTTCCGCTATGAGCGTCCCCAGGCAGGACGGCTTCGGGAACATCACCAGTTCGGGGTGGAATGCTTCGGCGCACCGGAGCCCAGCGCAGACGCCGAGGTCATCTCCATGGCCTGGGACATCTTCACCGCCATGGGTGCGCGGGATCTGACCGTGAAGCTCAATTCCATCGGCTGCCCCAAGTGCCGGGATCGGTATCAGGCGGCGCTGAAAGCGTATCTCGCCGAACATAAGGACGAACTCTGCGAGGATTGCCAGGTTCGTTTGGAGAAGAATCCCCTGCGGGTTCTTGACTGCAAGGTGGAATCCTGCAAGAGGATCAACGCGGGCGCGCCCCATACCCTGGATTATGTGTGCGACGAATGCCGGGCACATATGGACAAGCTTCGCGGGTATCTGGACGCCATCGGCATTCCCTACGAGATGGACCCCATGCTGGTCCGAGGCCTCGATTACTATACCCGCACCGTGTTTGAGATCGTCTCCGGGGCGGCAGGCGCCCAGGGAACCCTCTGCGGAGGCGGCCGATACGACGGCCTGGTGAAGCAGGTCGGCGGCCCGGAGTGCGCCGCGGTAGGCTTCGGCTTGGGCATCGAACGGCTCCTCCTGTATCTTGATCAGCTGGGT